>NZ_VMMR01000008.1:0-55474 GCF_013277285.1 Streptococcus sp. 339
TTTTTGGACTTTAAGGTTTCTGGCCCCCTTATCCGCTATATACGCCTTACTATCACCTTCCTGTTCGTAGAGCCACGATTTCGCTATCCCTTCCTCTGACGATTCTTATTTCCAGCGTCAGACTTAAAACGGTCTATCCCCAGACCGTTTTAATCCGCTACCTCACGATAGTCAGGCTTGGGAATCGCTATTGGGTTCACCGGTAGCAGGTGCCCACCGAGGACTTACACCTCAGATGCACGACATGCCCGTCGTACCAGAAAAGAGCAGGAAAAATTTCCTACTCCAATTTTCTACACTCGTTCTCCATCACTGTTTACTCTGTAGCCATCCACCGTCGTATTAACAGCTAGGGCACCTGAAGAGTAAGAATAATACCACTTACCAGAAACTTGATACCAGCCTGTTTTCATTGCCCCTGAACTATCCAGATAATACCACGAGCCATTTTCCTTTAACCATCCTGTCTGCATTTCACCAGATAATTTCAAATAATACCAGCTAGAACCGTCTTTCAGCCAGCCTGTTGATTTAGAACCATTTGATTTGAAATGATACCAACTACCATTTATTTTCTTCCAACCGACAGTTGGACTACTATTGGATCTATAGCTAGAGCTATTTCCTGATTGATTCTGATAATTTTGTGAAGAAGTCACTCCCTCTAGCTGTATATAGCGACGACTTCCGTTATAAGCCGTATAACTCAACCACTTGTAGCCATCTTTTTCGAGAATTTGATCATAATGAACCTTCTCCCCAGGATAATAGTAATCAATCACAGTTGCGCTAGCTAGAGGTTGATTTTTGATAGCTGACTTAGTCTTAAAATAATGTGTGCCCCCTGTTGAAGCTAAGGATTGACTAGTCCCAACACTGCCACCAGCCAAATCTTTAAAATGAATAAATCCTGTCATCGTATTTGCTTTTATACTTCGTTTATTATAGGCTTCTGTATAACCATAGTTATATTCCTCGATCTCAATCTGATCTCCCATTACATTTGACACCCAGGCAACATGCCCATAAGTTCCTGCAGTAGACCAAGCAATGGAGCCAATCGTCGGTGTATTATCTACACGATAGCCTTCACGACGAGCACGATGCCCCCATTCATTCGCATTTCCATAAGCCCTTGGAATCTCAAAACCATTGACATTACTCAAACGAAAGGCTGCGAAAGAAGTACACTGACGAGAATACATGCGCCACTGATCAATCTCCTGGCTCCCATTTTTATAATAAGCAGGATAATCATCTCCACGCGCAATCGATCCATTCCCTCCAGAGTAGGCATAGACACTATCACCCGCTGCTAGCATCAATCCTACTACTAAAAAAGAAACAAGCTTTTTAACTGACATCTTCAAGTAATAACTTGTCCCTCTTGCTATAAACGGTAAAATTTTCATTCTTCCTCCTTGAAAAATAATATAAATCGAAGATTGCCTTCACTTAAACTATTCGGAGAAAAAAGAAAAAGTGAGAAAATTTCTCACTTTAGTCCAGATAATGAATCAAATTCTTTTCTGTAAGGATATCTGAGTAGGTAAAGGATTCAACGTAAACATTAGCTTGTTTATCTCCTTCAACGTTCCCAAATTCCACAATAAATAGGGATGGATAAACTTCAATTAACTTACCCAATCTATTTTTTTGGCGCTTGCGCCCATTTTCCAAAGTCATTTCAATTACATGACCCTCATGCGCCTTGATTTCCTCTTTGATTTTTTTCATCTTGGCTACATCTGTAAATGCATCTGACATCTTATGCCTCCCTCTTTGAGATACTTGAAAATTTATTGTATTCTTTTTGGAAAATCAATTCCACAGTTCCACGAGCTCCACTACGGTTTTTCTCGATAATAACTTCCACCTTATTATTTGGTATGCCTTCCTCTTCTTCACCACCACGCTCATAGTAATCGTCGCGATAAAGAAAGGCTACGATATCAGCGTCCTGCTCGATAGACCCAGATTCACGAATATCAGACAAGACTGGTCTTTTATCCTGACGTTGTTCTACACCACGAGACAACTGACTCAGAGCGATTACTGGAACATTCAGTTCCTTGGCTAGGATTTTCAACTGACGTGAAATTTCTGAAACTTCTTGTTGGCGGTTTTCTCGCCCAGTTCCCGTGATAAGCTGCAAGTAATCTATCAAAATCAAACCTAGATTGCCCGTTTCTTGAGCCAGTTTACGAGAACGAGAACGAATCTCTGTAATTCGAATCCCTGGCGTATCATCGATATAGATACTTGCGTTTGCTAGGTTCCCTTGAGCAATGGTATATTTTTGCCACTCCTCATCGGTCAATTGACCTGTACGGATAGAATGCGACTCAACCAACCCTTCTGCCGCTAACATACGATCGACTAGACTTTCCGCACCCATTTCCAGCGAAAAGATAGCAACCGTTTTGTCCAACTTAGTCCCAATATTCTGAGCGATATTCAAGGCAAAAGCTGTCTTACCAACCGCCGGACGAGCTGCTAAGATAATCAACTCCTCTTCATGCAGACCAGTCGTCATATGATCTAAATCACGATAGCCTGTCGCAATACCTGTAATATCGGTCGTTTGTTGCGAGCGAGCTTCCAGATTTCCAAAGTTGACATTCAACACATCTCGAATGTTCTTAAACCCGCTTCGATTAGCATTTTCACTGACATCAATCAGGCCTTTTTCTGCCTGAGCAATGATTTCATCAGCTGGTTGCGACGCTTCGTAAGCTTGATTGACAGACTCTGTCAACTTGGCGATTAATCGCCGTAACATAGCCTTTTCTGCAACGATTTTAGCATAATACTCCGCATTAGCAGAAGTTGGCACAGAATTGACAATCTCAACCAAGTAAGACAAGCCACCAATATTCTGCAAATCGCCTTGATTATCAAGAATGGTACGAACCGTTGTTGCATCTATGGCATCGCCACGATCGGATAAATCGACCATAGCTTGGAAAATCAAACGATGGGCATACTTAAAAAAGTCCCGAGACTCAATATATTCTCGCACAAAAACAAGCTTACTCTCATCAATAAAGATAGCCCCCAAAACGGATTGTTCAGCTAAGATATCTTGAGGTTGTACTCGTAACTCTTCTACTTCTGCCATCAGATTTCCCTTCCTTTTACAATCTTGTCAAGAAGGTGTAAACTTATCCTTCTTTCACACGAAGATTGATTACACTTGTGATATCTTGATAGATTTTCACTGGCACATCAATCAAACCAACTGCTCGAATCGGAGCTTGTACTTGAATATGACGTTTATCAATCTTAATTCCAAATTGCTTTTGCAATTCTTCTGCAATCTTCTTATTGGTAATAGAACCAAAGGTACGACCATCTGGACCAACTTTTTCAACAAATTCTACAACCGTTTCTTCTGCTTCAAGTTGGGCTTTAATTGCTTTTGCTTCTGCAATCATCTCAGCGTGAGCTTTCTCTTCAGATTTTTGTTTACCACGAAGTTCACCTACAGCTTGAGCAGTCGCTTCTTTTGCTAGGTTCTTTTTGATAAGAAAGTTTTGCGCATACCCTGTTGGTACTTCCTTAATTTCGCCTTTTTTACCTTTTCCTTTAACATCTGCTAAAAAAATTACTTTCATTCTTCTTTCTCCTTTTCCTTTATTTCATTTAATACAATTTCTGTCAGTTTTTCACCTGCTTCTGACAAGGTTAAATCTTTAATTTGAGCTGCTGCCAAATTAAAGTGACCTCCACCGCCTAACTCTTCCATAATCCGTTGCACATTCAGTTTACTACGACTCCGAGCTGAGATGGATATAAAGCCTTGTGTATTTTTCGCAAGAACAAAACTCGCTTCAATACCTGACATAGCTAACATGGCATCTGCTGCCTTACTAATAACAACTGTATCATAGCATTTCGTGTCCTTAGCCTCTGCTATTAGTACATCTGAACCTAATTTACGCCCCTGTAAAATCAGTTCATTGACCTCACGATATTCTTCAAAATCTGTCGCAGCGATTTCTTGGATAGCAATACTATCACTTCCGCGCGTTCTGAGATAGCTAGCAACATCAAATGTCCGACTAGTCACTCGTGAGGTGAAATTTTTAGTATCCAGCATCATACCAGCCATCAAGACACTTGCTTGCATACGACTCAAACGATTTTTCTTAGAATTTTGGAACTGAATCAACTCCGTTACCAACTCACTGGCACTGCTTGCACCACTTTCGATATAAGTGATAACTGCATTGTCTGGGAAATCCTGATCCCTTCTATGGTGGTCAATAACAATGGTTTGGGTAAATAAATCATAAAAATCTTTTGATAATGTTAAGGCTGTCTTTGAATGGTCTACAAGAATCAACAAAGAACGATTGGTCACCATCCCCATTGCATCCTTAACAGACAACAACTTCGTAACTCCTTCTTTTTCTAAGAATGAAACAGCTCGTTCAATATCTGGAGACATTTGTTCTTCGTCATAAAGAGCATAGCTATTTTCAATCACATTGCTGGCGAACAACTGCATACCTACAGCAGAGCCCAAAGCATCCATATCTAAATTTCTATGCCCAACTACAAACACTTGATCCACACTACGAATCTTATCAGATATGGCTGTCATCATTGATCGAGTACGGGTACGAGTGCGCTTGATGGACGCAGCCGACCCACCGCCAAAGTAGACTGGATTTTTCGTTTCATCATTCTCCTTGACAACCACCTGGTCGCCACCACGTACTTCAGCCAAGTTCAAGTTGAGCAAAGCAACTTTCCCTATTTCATCATGATTTCCATCGCCATAAGAAAATCCCATACTTAAGGTCAAGGGCAACTGCCTCTGTTTCGACTCTGCTCTGAAAGCATCAATAACAGAAAATTTATCATTCATCAAGCCCTCAAGCACCGTATAGTCAGTAAATAGATAAAATCGATCCATACTTACCCGACGAGAAAACATCATGTATTTTTCTGAAAACTCTGATATAAAATTAGCTACAAAACTATTGATTTGACTAATATCTGACTCAGAAGTTGCATCCTCCAAATCATCATAATTATCCACAGACACAACTCCAATCACTGGTCGACTCGTTACTAATTCATCTGTTATGGCTTGCTCCCTGGATACATCTACAAAATACAAAACACCGGAAGAAGAATCCATATGAACAGCATAACGCTTCTCACCCAGCTTAGCATAAGTAGACGGATTTCCTACTGAAGCCTTGATAATCGTTTGAACAGCTTCTAAATCAAAATCGCCATCTTCCTTGGTCAAAATCAATTCAGCATAGGGATTAAACCACTCAACCTCTCCAGAAGATAAATTCAATTTCATAACACCTACAGGCATCTGTTCCAATAGAGATGTCAAACTTTCTTCCGCTTGGTGGTTTACATACTGTATCTGTTCTACATCACTCCTTGTATAATGCACTCTCAGTTTCTTAAATAAAAAAACATAGCCTCCTACAAAAAGAAACAAAATGAAAACCGTCAACAGATTATTATTAACAAAAATAATGAAAGTGGATAAGACTCCAAACGCAATCAATCCTACTAGAATAGGAAAAATTGGACTTACATAAAATTTTTTCATTCAAAACCTCTTGGCACCCATTATACCATAATACCCCTCAAAAAGCGACTTTTTAAAAGTGTAATCAGTAATTCTATCAATTATAAGAAAAAGGTAGTTTACAATTCAGTAAACCTACCTTTACACATATTGAAATTAAGATTCTTTAACCTCTAACAAACCAATTTCGCCATCCTCACGACGATAAATCACATTGGTTGTCTGATCTTCAACATCCACATAGATAAAGAAATCATGCCCCAATAAATCCATTTGTAGAATTGCTTCTTCCAAATCCATTGGTTTTAAATCAATTTGTTTTGAACGAACAACTTTAGACTGGACAACATTTGAATCTTCCACCAAAGCATCTGTAAATAATTGACCAGTTGCTACCTTATTTTTATTTTTACGCTCGATTTTTGTTTTATTTTTACGAATCTGACGTTCAATTTTATCAGTTACAAGGTCAATTGAACCATACATATCTTGAGATACATCTTCTGCACGAAGAGTAATAGAGCCAAGCGGAATCGTTACTTCCACTTTAGCAGTTTTTTCACGATACACCTTCAAGTTAACTCGAGCATCCAACTCTTGTTCAGCTTGAAAATACTTTTCGATCTTTTCGAGTTTAGAAACTACATAATCACGAATTGCTTCTGTTACTTCTAGGTTTTCACCACGTATACTATATTTAATCATATGAGTACCTTCTTTCTAAACATTTTTGTTTTTATGATTTTATTATAACGCTTTCATTCTATTTTTGCAAATTTTTTCCTCATCTTACAAGGGAAAATGTTTTTACATCCTTAGCACCAGCTTCTTCCAACAGTTTCTTGACACGATTTATAGTTGCTCCTGTAGTATAGATATCATCTATAAGTAGGATTTTTTTAGGAATAGTGACTCCACTTTTTATAAAGAAAGGAAGTTCTGTCCCCAAGCGTTCTGAACGATTTTTAGAAGAACTGGCTCTCTCTTCTCTTTTCCCTAGTAAATCCAGATACGAAAAACCTGCTGCCTCTACCAAGCCCTCAACCTGATTAAATCCTCTGTTAACATATCTATCAGGACTTAGGGGAATGACTACAAATTGATACTCTTTGTACTTTTTTAACTCCTCACTTAAAACTGAAGCAAACACTTTTCTTAAAAGGAAGTCTCCATCAAACTTATACCGACTGAAAAAATCCTTCATAGCTTGATTGTAAGTAAAAATCGCTCTATGACTGACTTCAACTCCTTCTTTACACCAAAATTGACAACCTTGACACTTTGTTGACAATCCTATTTTCATACAGTTTGGACAGTGCTCTTCTCCAATCCTCTCAAAAGTAGAATCACAATCTAAACAAAGACAGGAGGCATCATTCTTCAGAAGTAAGAGACTACTAAAAGTTAAAACAGTCTTCATAGTCTGCTCACATAACAAGCACTTCATAGACCAGCCTCCTTATTCATCATCTGAATTTCCTTAATCGCCTTCTTAATTGAAGCATTTAACCCATCATGGAAGAAAAGCAAATCTCCTGTCGGTCTATCCATACTTCGTCCAACTCGTCCACCAATTTGAATCAAACTAGACTTGGTAAACAAACGATGATTGGCCTCTACTACGAAAACATCCACACAAGGGAATGTAACTCCACGCTCCAAGATTGTCGTACTGATAAGTATTGTCAGCTCCCCATCTCGAAAAGCTTGTACTTGCTCTAATCGATCCTCTGTTACAGAAGATACAAAGCCAATTTTCTCATTTGGAAATTGCTCCTGTAAGATTTCTTTTAACTGCTCCCCTTTCTTAATTTCTGAAGCAAAAATAAGTAACGGATAACCTGTCTTTCTCTGCTTATCAATATAGGACTTTAACTTTGGCGACAAACACTTCTTATCTAAGTAGCGATTAAAATCCGATAACCAAATTGGTTTTGGAATAATCAACGGATTTCCATGAAACCGTCTCGGTAAGCTCAATCTTTTTAGTTCTCCTAAACGGACTTTCCTATCTAACTCATCTGTCGAAGTCGCTGTTAAAAAGATTCTCAATCCATTCTCCTTTACACTATTCTTGACAGCATGGTAAAGCGTGGGATTGTCAACATAAGGAAAGGCATCTACTTCATCCACTATCAGCAAATCAAAAGCTTGATAAAACTTCAATAACTGATGGGTCGTCGCAACAACTAGTGGTGTTCGAAAATACGGCTCTGATTCTCCGTGTAGTAAAGATATCTCGCAAGCAAAATCATCTTGCAGGCGCTTGTATAGCTCCAAACAAACATCTATGCGAGGACTGGCCAAACATACTGCACCACCTTCATCAATCACTTTGGCCACTACTTGATAAATCATTTCTGTCTTTCCAGCTCCTGTTACAGCGTGAACCAAGGTTGGCTCCTGCTTGTCTACTGCTCGAATCAGTCCCTGTGATACCTTCTCTTGAAAAGGAGTTAATTGACCACTCCATTTAAGAACATCTTGCTTCGGAAAATCCTCCTGCGGAAAATAGTATAAAGCTTGATCACTCCTGACTCGCTTCATCAGTAAACACTCCCTACAATAGTAAGCACCGATGGGCAAATACCATTCCTCTAAAATAGCACTATCACAACGTTGACAGAAAAGTTTCCCTTTCTCCTTTCTCATTGCTGGAAGTTTCTCCGCCAACTGACGTTCCTCTTTAGTTAATTCATTCTCAGTAAACAAACGACCGAGATAATTTGGATTTACTTTCATACTTCTTTATTCGTAAAAACCTAGCGCTTTAGATGATTTTTTAGTACAATTAAATCATGGAATTTAGAACAATTAAAGAGGACGGTCAAGTCCAAGAAGAAATCAAAAAATCTCGCTTTATCTGCCATGCCAAGCGTGTTTATAGCGAAGAAGAGGCTCGTGACTTCATTACTGCCATCAAAAAAGAACACTACAAAGCGACACATAACTGCTCTGCCTTTATTATTGGAGAACGTAGTGAAATTAAACGTACAAGTGATGATGGTGAGCCTAGTGGTACTGCTGGTGTTCCCATGCTTGGGGTACTAGAAAATCACAATCTCACCAATGTCTGTGTGGTTGTGACACGCTACTTTGGTGGTATTAAACTAGGCGCTGGAGGACTAATTCGTGCTTACGCCGGCAGTGTCGCCTTAGCTGTCAAAGAAATTGGCATCATTGAAATAAAGGAACAGGCGGGCATTGCTATTCAAATGTCTTATGCTCAGTACCAAGAGTACAGTAACTTTCTTAAAGAACATAATCTCATGGAGCTGGATACAAACTTTACAGATCAAGTCGATACGATGATTTATGTTGATAAAGAAGAAAAAGAAACTATTAAAGCTGCACTGGTAGAATTTTTTAATGGAAAAGTCACTTTAACTGATCAAGGTTTACGCGAAGTTGAGGTTCCTGTAAACCTAGTGTAAACAATAGATAATACAGTGTTTCACTGATATTTCCACCGCTACTTTAATTAGCAAAATAAAAAGATGCGTACCAAAATATACTAGAAAATGAAGCAATTCAAACGAAACCTGATATCGTTTTCCTTTACACCTATTTACTAGAATTAGCTGAACACAATCGCTTAAAAATTAATGGCTTAGACCTGTGATATAAAAAAATCCTATCACTTCGATAGGATTTCTATATTTTACAAATGGTATAGATAGCGTTATACTAGAAATATCTTATACAAAGAGGTATTCATATGTCTATTTATAACAACATTACTGAACTAGTCGGTCAAACACCGATTGTTAGACTCAACAACATTGTGCCAGAAGGTGCTGCAGATGTCTATGTAAAACTTGAAGCATTTAATCCTGGTTCATCTGTAAAAGACCGTATTGCCCTTAGCATGATTGAAAAAGCTGAACAAGATGGTATTCTGAAACCTGGTTCTACTATTGTTGAAGCAACAAGTGGAAACACTGGTATTGGACTTTCATGGGTAGGGGCTGCTAAAGGGTATAAAGTTGTCATCGTTATGCCTGAAACTATGAGTGTAGAACGCCGTAAGATTATCCAAGCCTATGGTGCTGAACTCGTCCTTACGCCTGGTAGCGAAGGAATGAAGGGTGCTATTGCTAAGGCTCAAGAAATCGCTGCTGAACGTGATGGCTTCCTTCCTCTTCAATTTGACAATCCAGCTAATCCAGAAGTACACGAAAGAACAACAGGAGCTGAAATACTAGCTGCTTTCGGTAAAGATGGACTAGATGCCTTTGTTGCTGGAGTGGGTACCGGTGGAACGATTTCTGGTGTTTCTCATGCACTCAAATCAGCAAATTCAAACATTCAAGTTTATGCAGTGGAAGCTGATGAATCTGCTATTCTATCTGGTGAAAAACCTGGTCCTCACAAAATTCAAGGTATCTCAGCTGGATTTATTCCTGATACACTTGATACTAAAGCCTATGATGGTATCGTTCGTGTAACATCAGATGATGCTCTTGCACTCGGACGTGAAATTGGTGGAAAAGAAGGCTTCCTTGTAGGGATTTCCTCAGCTGCAGCTATCTACGGAGCCATCGAGATTGCCAAAAAATTAGGTACAGGTAAAAAAATCCTTGCTCTAGCACCAGATAACGGTGAACGTTATCTCTCTACAGCACTCTATGAATTTGAAGTTTAGTCTCCTAAATACAATTGGCCCTTATTATAGGGCTTTTTATTTTTACCTTGAAAATAGGAAGCTCTCCCTATAAGGATCGACTGCATAGAAAAAAGGAAGCAAATTTACTTCCTTTCTATAATTAGTTATTCAAGGCTGCTGCCATTGTAGCTGCAACTTCAGCTTCAAAGTCGTTTGCAGCTTTCTCAATACCTTCACCAACTTCAAAGCGAGCGAACTCAACTACTGAAGCGTTAACTGATTCAAGGTATGCTTCAACTGTCTTGCTGTCATCCATGATGTAAACTTGTGCAAGAAGTGTATAAGCTTGGTCAACTTTAGTGTTGTCAAGCATGAAGCGATCCATTTTACCTGGGATAATTTTGTCCCAGATTTTTTCTGGTTTGCCTTCTGCAGCCAACTCAGCTTTGATGTCAGCTTCAGCTTGAGCAATCACTTCATCAGTCAATTGTGCTTTTGATCCATACTTCAAGTGTGGAAGAGCTGGTTTGTTAACCATTGCACGACTTTCGTTATCTTGGTCGATAACGTGGTTCAATTGTGCCAACTCATCTTTAACAAATTGCTCATCCAATTCTTTGTATGAAAGAACTGTTGGTTTCATCGCTGCGATGTGCATTGAAATTTGTTTAGCAAGTGCTTCGTCTCCACCTTCGATTACAGAGATAACACCGATACGTCCACCGTTATGTTGGTAAGCTCCAAAGTGTTGTGCGTCTGTTTTTTCAATCAATGCAAAGCGACGGAATGAGATTTTTTCTCCGATAGTTGCTGTTGCAGATACGTATGCAGCTTCAAGAGTTTCACCTGAAGGCATTGTCAAAGCAAGAGCTTCTTCGTTGTTAGCTGGTTTTCCTTCAACGATTGCTTTAGCTGTTGCGTTTACTAACTCAACAAATTGAGCGTTTTTCGCAACGAAGTCAGTTTCAGCATTTACTTCAACAACTGCTGCAATGTTACCGTCAACATAAACACCAGTCAAACCTTCTGCAGCAACACGGTCAGCTTTCTTAGCTGCCTTAGCCATACCTTTTTCACGAAGCAATTCAATCGCTTTTTCGATGTCACCGTCTGTTTCTACAAGCGCTTTTTTAGCGTCCATAACACCGGCACCAGATTTTTCACGCAACTCTTTTACAAGTTTAGCTGTAATTTCTGCCATTTTGATTCTCCTATATTTTTTAAAAATAGGAGAGCCGGGCTAAGCCCCGCCCTCCTAGGTAATTACTATTTATATAAATTAAGCGTTGTCGCCTTCTACAACTTCAACGATTTCTTCAATTGAATCTGCTTGAGTTTCTGAAGCTGCAAATTCTGCTTCAACTGCTACTGCATCCTCACCTTGACGTCCTTCGATGATAGCGTCAGCCAATTTAGCTGTGATCAATTTAACAGCACGGATAGCGTCATCGTTAGCTGGGATGATTACATCAATATCATCTGGATCAGTATTTGTGTCAACCATCGCTACAACTGGGATTCCCAATTTTTTAGCTTCTTTAACAGCGATTTGCTCTTTATGTGGGTCAACTACGTACATCACATCTGGGATACGAGGCATATCTTCGATACCACCCAAGAATTTTTCAAGACGCGCACGTTGTTTGTTAAGAAGTGCAACTTCTTTCTTAGGAAGAACTTCGAAAGTTCCATCTTCTTCCATACGTTTGATTTCTTTCAAACGAGCGATACGTTTTTGGATTGTTCCCCAGTTTGTAAGAGTTCCACCCAACCAACGGTGGTTGATGAAGTATTGACCTGAACGTACTGCTTCTTCAGCAACTGCATCAGCTGCTTGTTTCTTAGTACCAACGAACAATACAACTGCATCGTTAGCTGCTGCATCACGCATGAAGTCGTATGCTTGGTCAGCATATTTTACAGTTTGTTGCAAGTCGATAACGTGGATTCCGTTACGTTCAGTAAAGATGTACTTAGCCATCTTAGGGTTCCAGCGACGAGTTTGGTGACCAAAGTGTACACCAGCCTCAAGAAGTTGTTTCATTGAAATTACTGCCATGAGTATTTCTCCTTTTTGTTTTTTCCTCTTCTTGACTTCAACTCGCAAAACGACCCAAGGGCAACTGCTTCACAATTCATCAAGAATGAGTATTATCGTTCATACGACAATTTTTATTCTACCATACTTTTTCGATATTTTCAAGCTATTTTGATGGGATTTTTAATAGTTATTGTCTCTGGTAAAATCTGAAAAGAGGGCTCTATTCGAGTCCCTCTATAATTAGTCTGCATAAATATATGTTACAAAACCTTCAGAAGTCGTTGTTGGATTGAACCATCCACGGTGATTTCCAATTGTACGATTCCCAGCATAATTTGATTCTGATACTTGGATACGTGTTGTTGATTCAACAGCTGTAACAACCGCTACGTGACCATATCCACCATCGTTCCAACATGCAATTGCTCCAACTTGAGGTGTTGAACCTGTACGGAAACCTGCTGCTGCTGCACTTGTGGCCCACTGTGCTCCATTACCCCAATAGTCTCCAGCCCAAGGTGCTAATGTTTTAACTCCCCATGTACATTCACCAATTGGATAAGTTGAAGCATTTGTACTGTATGTTGGGCGTTGTTTGACTGCCACAGGAGTATATGTTGTTGATTCCGAAGAAGCTACAGCTTGAACCTGTGCTGCAAAAGTCGTATTTCCAGAAGCAACAACTGTTTGTTGTTGACTTACTTGTTTTGCCTTATAAGCTGCTTCTGCTGCCGCAGCTGCACGAGCCTCTGCCTCAGCTGCTGCTTTTTGCTCTAATAGACTTGCTTTTTCCCCTTCAGCTGTCGCTTTCTCAGCAGCAAGACTCAATTCAGCAGCCTTTAGTTCTGCCTGTTTCGTAGTCAATGCTTGAGCATCATCAGCTAATTTTTGTTGATTAGCAATTACAGTATTGATAGCATCATTATTTGCTACTTGTTTTTCAGAAATAGCTTTTTTATCTGCCTTTTGTTGTTCTAACATTTTGTTGTTCGCAGATACGATTTCACTCATTGCAGTAACACGTGAAATAGCTTCTGTAATTGATTTTGAGTTTACAATGGTATTGATATAGCTAGTTGCAGCTCCATTTGTTTGAGCACTACGAGCTTGTTTTTCCAAAGATTGGTTACGAGAAACAATGTTTTTGGAAAGTTCTGTAATCTCACCCTCGAGTTTCTTAGATTCTGCTTGTAATCTATCATTTTCAGATTGCAAGTTAGATTGCTCTGCTTGAATCGCAGATACTTGCTCCTGAATTTGATCAACTTGTTTTTGTGCTTCTTCTTGTTGTGCTGTTAAATTACTAATTTTATTATCTTGAGCAGCAATTTTGTCATCAGTCGTTTCTGCATGGGCAGTCGTCAATACTGCTGCCTGGGAAACCATTACTGTACTTAATAAAAGCGAGGCTAAGATTTTTTTCTTCATGGCTAATAAATACTCCTTCTGTTTAAGACAATACTAGTATACCAAAAAAAATTCCAATAAACATTACGCCTTTGTTACATTTATATGTCGTTCTTATAGATAATATTTTTCAAAAATAAATTGAAAAACAGTAATCCATAAAAAATTTAAAATCATCGTCGGTACCAAGCTATAGACTATAAAAATCGACATGCTATCTACTGTCAACCCTACCATAAAAGCCAAAAGATAACTACCCATTTCAAACAGGAATGTCAGCACAATCATAGCTAGCATTCTTGTCCAACGATTCAACAAAATAACACTATTCAATTTATGAAGGAAGGCTCCCAATAAGATAAATAAGAGAGTTGCAATCCCTATTAGATGGAAAAAGTAAACATCATAAACCAAGCCTATAACAAAACAATAGACTAGATAGAGATACTCTGATACTTCTATCGTCTCAAATAAGAGAAATAGAAACAGAAAATGACTAGCCAAATGTACATGGGGGAAAAATGAGCCCAGAAGCTGGCTAATATGGGCGTCAATTAGAACAAAGAAAGGAAGCAATAAAAATACTCCAACCTGCTTCAACTGTCTCATTATGAATTCCCCACTAATTCTATCACATCCACATTATGAGTATCTGCACTCAATTTAACAGTTACTTCTCGTGTCAAATAGTCTGTACTATGCGTTGTGGCAACCACTTCACCAACAGGAATATCCGCAACATTAAAGTTTCCTAATCCACCCGTTGTCACCTTATCGCCTGAACTAATATCGCTATTACTATTTAATTGGCTAATTTTAAGAACTTCATTTTCCTTGTCGTAGCCAACAATAATACCATAAATTGTGGTAGTGCCGTGTTGAATTTTAACAGAAATCTTATCAGCATTTTCCGTATTTGTCAGAAGGTTGACCATAGTAGAGTTGTCCTCCACTTTTGAAACACTCCCAATCAAACCACCGTTTGCAATTACTAACATATTCTCAGAAGCACCTTTTGATCTACCTGCATCCAAGGTCAACTCCTGCTTCCAAGATACCGGAGAACGCATAATAACATCTGCTGCCAAAGTCTTTGTGGCTTGCAATTTAGACTTCATATCAAGCAATTGACGCAGTTGTTCATTTTCCGTCTTTAAACTTTCCGCCTCATTTGATTTGACTTCTAACTGGTAAAGCTGTTTCTTCAAACTTTCATTTTCATTATATGCTCGTGTCAAATGAGCCAAATCTGATTTGACAGAATCAAACCACCGAAAAGGTTTTTGCACAACCCTATCAACCAATGAGATTCCATCTCCTAATTTTGTCACAATTGTACTTGAATAAGTCGTCGCTAAGAGAGCTGAGACAAGCAGAACAGTGACAAAAACAATAATGACATATTTTGATTTTTTAAAACGGTTCATATCCCTACCTTTATATCAAGAACTGTTACAGTAACTTTTTTATCAATTCCTGAAAGCTACTAAGATTTTAAGAAAAATAAGCAACAACCAAGTACGATAATAACAAGAATGGTCAGCGTATCCTTTAGAGTCCATTTCAATTGTCGATATTGACTTCTGCCTTTTCCACCCTGATAACCACGCGCTTCCATAGCGATAGCCAAGGAATCCGCACGTTTTAAACTTGTTGCAAAAAGAGGAATCAAAATGGGAATCATCGCCTTTACTTTTTGAACAATGCTTCCTTCACCAAAATCCACTCCACGCGCTTTCTGCGCATTCATAATCCGCGTCGTATCATCCATTAATGTTGGGACAAAACGTAGACTCATGGACAGCATCAATCCAATTTCATGAACTGGAACTTTCACACGCTTTAAAGGCGCTAACAAAGCTTCGACAGCTGATGCTAAACTTAAGGGCATGGTCGTTAAGGTTAACAAAGTTGAAAAGAAAATAATCAATACAAAACGACAAAAAATAATTCCAGCTTGTTGCAAAGCATAATCCGTGATTCTCACAAACGAAAACTCAAATAAAACATTCCCATTAGAAATGAAAAATAGTTGAAAAATAGTTGTGAAGGCAATCAAGAAAAACATAGACTTCAAGCCCTGAATAAAAAATGAAAGAGATACTCCTGACAAGGCAATAAATATCCCTGTCGCTATAAAAAGAATCAGATTCGTCAAGGGGTTATTAGCCCAAAACACAATCAAAATCAGTAGCATCATAGCAAGCAATTTGCTACGTGGATCCAATCGGTGAACAATCGAATCCCCTGGGATATAACGCCCTAAAATCATACTATCCATTTAGCGACTCCTTGAACTCCTCTATCTTAATCGGTAATCGTTTAAATGACACGCCTCTATCAGCCAATCGTTTACAAAAGGCCGTAATTTTAGGTACTCCCAACTGCACTTCTTCCATAAAGACAACATCTTGAAAGACATCACTTGGCTTACCACCCTTAACTAGACGTCCCTTTTCCATCACATAGACTTGATTCGCATGTTCAGCAACATCATCCATCAAATGTGTTACCAAGACGATGGTCATCCCTGACTGGTGGAGTTTTCTGAACAGGGTCATCAACTCTTTTCTCCCTAGAGGATCTAGACCAGCTGTTGGCTCATCTAAGACTAATATAGCTGGTTCCATGGCAAGTATGCCTGCAATGGCGACACGTCTCATTTGTCCACCAGACAACTCAAACGGACTACGATTAAAAAGTGATTCATCAATTCCAACCAAAGCCAGTTTCTCACGCGCAATCTGCTCCGCATCTTCCTCAGAAACTCCAAAATTTTGCGGTCCAAAAGCAACGTCTTTCAAAACCGTTTCTTCAAAAATCTGATTTTCAGCAAACTGAAATACCAAGCCAACCTGTTTTCTAATTTGACGAATATCTTTATTTTTAGAAGTCGAGGTGATTAAGGTATCAAAAACCCTCACACTCCCTTGACTTGGCACCAATAAACCATTTAAGAGTTGTAAAATAGTTGATTTACCACTACCTGTGTGCCCAATTAAAGCCGTATAAGAACCATCTTCAATCGTCAAAGAAACATCCGACAAAGCTGTTGAAGCTAAGGGAGTCCCTTCTTGATATGTAAAACTCACATTTTCTAGAGCAATTCCCATAATTTATCCTCTAGCTCACTTTCTGTCAAATAATTTTCAGGTAAATCATAGCCATTCTGGCTCAAAGAATATTTTACTTGATTGGCAAAAGGATCGTCTAATCCAATTTGATCTAAATCATTTCGAGAGAAAAGTTCTCTTGGGCTACTAGTTGATTCAATTTCCCCTTTTTTCATGACCAATACGCGGTCACTCATGGCAACTTCTTCCAAATCATGGGTAATAGAAATGACCGTCATATCATAGTCTTTCCGAATTCCCTGTACTGTCTCAATCAGTTCTCTACGCCCCTCAGGGTCCAACATACTCGTTGCTTCATCTAAGATTAAAATAGCTGGTCTTAGGGCTACAACACCTGCAATGGCCACACGTTGTTTTTGGCCACCTGATAGACGCGCCGGCTCTCTCTTTTTAAAGTCCAACATGCCAACCAAATCTAGAGCTTCCTCCACTCTCTTTTTCATTTCTTGACGAGAAAGACCCTGATTTTCCAAACCAAAGGCTACATCATCTTCAACAGTCGCTCCAACAAATTGATTGTCTGGATTTTGAAAAACCATACCGATTTGACGACGTATTTTCCAAACATTTTCCTCAGTCAACCGTTGACCATCTATTACAATCTCTCCAGATTCTGCTTCCAGTAAGCCATCAATTAATCGAACCGTCGTTGATTTACCACTACCATTATGCCCTACAATCGAAAGCCATTCTCCACGTTTCACGTGAAACGTAATATCCTTCACATCATAGTATTCTTGACTTTCCTTATAACGAAAAGAAAGATTTTTTACATCAATTATTGATTTCATTTCGAACCAAATGTCCCTTTAAATACATAGGCACTACCCTTGAAATAATCATAGCCAGAGTAGATAGTGAAAAACAAGGCCACATAAAGTAGAACTTGACCAAGCAAAGTCCAATGTAATAGCAAGAAAATAATGGCAAACATCTGACTAAAAGTTTTAATTTTTCCAGGCATTGCTGCTGCTAAAACTGTTCCACCAGTTTCAACCAATAAAAGCCTTAAACCTGTCACAGCCAACTCACGACAGATGATCACTGCAACAATCCAAGCTGGAGCCATACCTAACTCAATCAGCATAATAAAAGCCGACATAACTAGTAACTTATCCGCCATAGGATCTGCAAATTTACCAAAATTACTGACCACATTCCATTTACGAGCTAAATATCCATCTAAATAATCTGTAATACTAGCAATAGCAAAGATAATAGCTGCCACTATATGACTCTCTATCGAATTTCCTATCGTTAAAATAAAGATAAAAATAGGTATAAAGAGAATTCGACCTATTGTTAAAAGATTGGGAATTTGTTCTTTTTTCATTCGTTTTTCCTTAATTTTTAGTAAAGGTTACAGTGATTTGTCCAGTCTGAGCTGTTAATTTCGATAAATCAACAGTCTGATTATCTACTGTCAAAGCAACACCTTTTACAACACCTAAGGTAATTGTTACAGGACTTTTAGTTGCAACTGTTGCTTCTGCACTTTTCTTCTCTGGCGATAAGGTTACACCGCCCTCAAGTTCGCTTTCTGAAACGCTGACCCAACTTGTAACATCTGAAACTGCCAATTGCAATTTAACTGTTTCCTTACTTGTCTTATAAGCGATTTCTACATGATTTCCTTCACCTGATACACTTATAGCTGATTCTATACTAGAAGAACTGCTAGATGAACTACTACTTGAGGAGTGGGGAACAGAGCTAGTTGAACTTATTGAACTTGTTGATTGAACCACACTGTAATTAGAAAGAGAAGGCCCCTCTGGTTGAGTTTGAATATAGTTCCAAACATAATAGGTCACAAAAATTAAAATAGATAAGGCAAAAAGGATAAAATAAAATAAAGGTAAAAAGGATGGTTTTTTCTTATTTTTCTTACTTGAACGTCTGCGCCCTGTCAACTCGTCTTCATCAACATCTACTTCCTCATAAGTAATCATACTCCCAGAATCATAAGCATCCAAGACAATTTGGTCATCTAACTCAACAGCCCATGCATATTTTCTCAAGAAAGAACGCGTGTAAAAAGGACTTGGAAGTTGATCGAAATCGTCTGCTTCCATTGCTTCCAACATATCTAACTGGATTTCTGTCTTTTTCTGCAATTCATCTAAACTCAATCCCTGATTGATTCTAGCTAATCGTAAAACCTCACCAATTGTTTTTTTTCTCATACTTGTCATCCCTTCTTTCTAGTGTCTATTATGATAGGTTACTACGATGGGAATATTGTGAAATCAACTATATCCCCTTCATCTATTAAGTGATGCCCTGCTTCAAGGACATCCTCTAAAGTAATTTCCTGTAAAATTTTCGGCAAATCAAAAATTGTCTCACCATGTTCAAAAGCATCATATTGCGTTGCAAGCAATTCAAGAGAGTTCATGCTACTGAAAAATTCTCCAAACATCTCTCTTTTGATAATATCTAAATGATCCTCTGTAATATCTAAATCCTTTGTAAAATTACGAATGGCCTTCCTAAATTGATGGGATAAAGCAACTGGCTCTTTCGTATCCATTGTCAACATAACAAAATGAAAACGACTTGTTACTTCAATTTCAAGAGATAAGGAAGCATCTATTTTACCTGATTCATAACATTTTTGAAAACGATCCGAAGTCCAACCAAACATCATTGCAAACAATAATTTTAATAAAATATGATGTCGATAGCAATCCGCCTCAGCAACTTCTCGCTTACCTCTAACTCCAATCGCTAGTTTGGGAGAAGATACTTCCATTCTCATACTGTCTGTTTGCTTTACAGCCTGTAAAAGAAACTTTTCTCTTGCTAGTTCCTGAACATCTAAATCTTTCAGTTTTTTTCTTTCAAAATAGTCCTGTACTTTCTCTACATCAAAATCACCAACTAAAAACAGAGACATGTTTACAGGTTTGTAAAATCTTGCAAAATTTTCTTGCAAATTAGTTAGATTTATTTGGGAAATGGACTCCTCACTTCCAACTATATCCGTCGCTAAAGGTGTACCTGGATACAAATTCGCTAAGGTTGAAAAGAATAAACACGAATCTGGATCATCTTGATACATTTCTCGTTCTTGCTGAATAATATCCTGCTCTCTTAAAATGGAATCTTCAGTAAAATGTGCTGATGTTACCAATTCATCAAGTAAATCTAAATTTTCTAAAAAATGATCCGTTGCTGAAAAAAGATAGCTTGTTTTTGTAAAGCTTGTAAAGGCATTACTATCTGCACCTAGACTCGTAAAAGCAGACATCAAATCGCTAGAATCTTCTCTCTCAAATAATTTATGTTCAAGAAAATGAGCAATTCCCGCAGGATATTCTTTTACATCTCCGTCAACTTCTGTGACAAGCGTATCTACCGAACCAAACTGTACAGTGACACTCCCGTAAACCTCTTTAAATTCCTTTTTAGGCAAAAGAACAACTGTTAATCCATTTGACAAACGAGTTCGATAAATCATTTCTTTTACAGCTGGATAGTATTTTTCTTCAAAAACAACCTTTGTCATTCTATTCCTTCCATAAAGTAAATCGCCTGTAGTTTCACATTATTAGCTGCTCTACAAATAGCATCTTTGTCAACTTGCTCGAGTTTTGCAATCCAACCTTTAAAGTCTGCTGAAGATTTTCCAAGTAAGGCATTTTGATAAGCACGTTCAATCAATGAACCTTGATTATCTTGAGAAAGCAACAAAGACCGACGAATCATTTCCTTGGTCTGCTCTAGCTCAAGCTCTGTAAAATAACCTTTTTTTAAATCAAGTAATTGATTATTCATCATTTTTCGAGCCTGATTCCTATTTTCTCGATTGATACCAGCATACATCCTCAAAAATCCACTAAATAAATCAAGCTGACTTGAAATAGTATAAGCCAATCCAGCATTTTCACGGACATTTGTAAATAGTTTAGAGTGAGCAAATCCACCAAGTAAACCATTCATTACAATCATGGGTAAATGTTGCTCATCACCATATTCAGAAGGGCAATGATAACCTAATTCCAAAATGGATTGTCCCACATTTTTCCGAACCACACCTTCTTGTAGTATATTGGAATAAGGTTGACAATATTGAACCTTCACATCTCCTTTTCGACCTTTAAAGCCAAATGATTCTAATACATTTTGAATTTCAACCTCATTAAAATCACCTAGGAAAAAGAAATCTATTCGATCATTGGCCAAAAATTCTTGGAAACAAGAATAAGAACTTTGTGGGGTTTCAGCTAAAATACGATTTCGTAAATCACTATATTCCAATTGGAGACGTTGATCATGAAAAAATAATTTGTCTAATTCTTTATGTGCAAAATAAAAAGAATCATCCATATCAGCTGCTAAACTTGCTAGCATTTGCTTTTTCTCAATTGCAAATAAGGCCGAATCAAACCTATTATCAAATACTACGGGTGAAAAAAGAGTTTCTTTTACAAGTTCCAAAACCTGAGAAGTTAGCACATTTTTCCGACTCAAAAACTCATCACGAACATAGGTAAATGTCAATTCTACAATGTGACTTTGCCCTCTTCTGAAACAATTGGTTGACATATCTGTACCGTATAGACTGGCCAAATGTCTTCTCAAATCTTGAGAAGTGGGGTACATCTGATTAGCAGTCTCTAGCATACTCGCACTCAACATGCGACCTGCAATCGTATCAAGGGATAATGGAGCGGTAAAACGCACGGCGATTTTGTTCGTTTTAAACTTTTTTGATTGGATAAAATGTGTTGAAATTCCATGCACTAACTCCATGATTTACCTCCTTATATACAGACTTCTATTATATCACGAAAAACTGAAATTTTCTTGTTCTCTGTAACACTTTTGAAATAAAAATCGCTTACATTTCTCCCTATTTCTCTCACTATTTTTAGGAAAATATGGTATAATACCAAAGATTGAGGTGAATTATGGAATACAAATTATTTGAAGAATTTATTACCCTCCAAGCACTACTCAAAGAACTTGGAATCACACATAGCGGAGGAGCTATCAAATCATTTCTCTCTGAACATTCTGTTTACTTTAATGGGGAATTAGAGAGTCGTCGCGGTAAAAAACTTCGTATTGGTGATAAAGTTGACATCCCTGACATGAATATTGACATCTTGTTGACACAACCTACTTCCGAAGAACAAGATGAATACCAAGCTGATAAAGTTGAAAAAGAACGAATCGCTAAACTTGTTAAGGAGATGAATAAAGGAGTAAAGAAAGACAAATCAAAACCTACTTCATCACCCAAAAGCAAACAAGCTCCACGATTCCCTGGTAGATAATCATGTGGCTACAACACCTATCTCTCAAAACTTTTCGTAACTACAAAGAGACGAAAATAGACTTTAATCCTAAATTAAATATCTTTTTAGGACGCAATGCACAAGGTAAAACAAATATGTTAGAGGCTATCTATTTTTTAGCCTTAACACGCAGTCATCGAACTCGAACAGATAAAAATCTCATTCATTTTGATGAGGAACATCTTCATCTTTCAGGTCTTGTTCAGAAAAAAACGGGATCCATTCCTCTCGAAATTGAACTAACACAAAAAGGCCGTGTAACAAAAGTTAATCACTTAAAACAGGCACGACTTTCAGATTATGTCGGACACATGAATGTTGTCTTATTTGCTCCTGAAGATTTACAACTAATTAAAGGAGCACCTTCGGTTCGACGAAAATTTATTGATATGGAGCTTGGACAAATCAAGCCAATCTATTTATCAGATTTAACCAATTATAATCACATCCTAAAACAAAGAAACACTTATCTAAAATCAGCTCAAAAAATAGATGAAACCTTCCTCTCAGTGTTGGATGATCAGCTAGTTGATTATGGATGTCGTGTGATGAATCACCGCTTAGATTTCATAAAAAAACTAGAGCATTTTGGTCGTAAGAAACATTTTGAACTTTCTAATCAGATTGAAGAGTTGTCAATATCCTATCAATCTTCTGTCAATATAACTGACAAACAAAACTTATCCGAATCTTTCAAAATTGCTTTAGAAAAAAGTAGATCCAGAGATTTATTTAAAAAGAATACTGGTGTCGGTCCTCATCGAGATGACATTTCTTTTTATATAAATGGGATGGATGCTAGTTTCGGAAGTCAAGGTCAACATCGTAGTCTCGTCCTCTCGATAAAATTAGCAGAAATCGAATTAATGGAAAGTATTACTACAGAATCTCCGATATTATTGCTTGACGATGTTATGAGCGAACTTGACAACACTAGACAACTAAAATTATTGGAAACGATTTCTCATTCAATCCAAACCTTTATCACAACAACAAGCTTAGATCATCTTCAAAATCTGCCAGAAAATCTAAGTATCTTTACTATTCAGGATGGTAAAGTTTCTGTAAATGTAAATTGACAACATCGTAAAAGAACTCCTGTTTTCACAGGAGTTCTTTCCATTGTTTTTACATAGAATAATTTGGTGCCTCATTCGTAATTTGTACATCGTGAGGGTGGCTTTCTTTCAAACCAGCACCAGACATTTCAATAAATTGAGCATTATCGTGTAGTTCTTTAAGGTTAGCTGCACCACAATAACCCATACCAGAACGAATACCACCAATCATTTGGAAGACAATATCAGCTGCAGCACCTTTATAAGCAACACGACCTTCAATTCCTTCTGGAACAAGTTTGTTTGCTTCATTGACAGAACCTTGGAAGTAACGATCGCTTGAACCTTTCTTCATAGCAGCAATTGATCCCATACCACGGTAAGTCTTAAACTTACGTCCTTGGAAGATTTCAGTTTCGCCTGGAGCTTCATCAGTTCCAGCAAACATTGATCCAAGCATAACTGCATTTCCACCTGCAGCAAGGGCTTTTACAATATCTCCAGAATACTTGATTCCACCGTCAGCAATGATCGTTTTTCCATATTCACGCGCAACGGCTGCAGCATCGTAGATAGCTGTTACTTGCGGAACACCAACACCTGCAATCACACGAGTAGTACAGATAGAACCTGGGCCAATACCAACCTTGACAACATCTACACCTGCTTCATAAAGGGCACGTGCACCTTCCGCAGTAGCAATATTTCCAGCAATCAAAGTACGATCTGGGAAATGAGCACGAATCTCAGCAATTTTACGTAGGACACCTGCAGAATGACCATGTGCAGTATCAATAACAATCGCATCCGCTCCTGCTTCAAAAAGAGCCTCTGCACGTTCAAATGTATCTGAAGTAACACCTACTGCACCTGCAACTAGTAGACGACCAAACTCATCTTTAGCAGCATTTGGAAACTCAATAACTTTTTCAATATCTTTGATAGTAATCAAACCAGAAAGACGACCTTCTTCATCTACCAAAGGAAGCTTTTCAATACGGTGTTCTTGAAGAATACTCTCAGCTGTTGCAAGCTCTGTACCCACAGGAGCAGTAACAAGATTTTCACTAGTCATATGGTTTGAAATTGGTTGGTTATAATCTGAAATAAAACGAAGATCTCGGTTTGTCAAAATACCAACTAATTTACGATTTTCAAGTGTTTCAACAACTGGAACACCACTGATACGGTAACGCCCCATAAGCTCATCAGCTTCAGCAATTGTATGTTCAGGCGTCAAGAAGAACGGATCAATAATAACTCCATTTTCAGAACGTTTTACCTTGCGAACCTCATCTGCTTGTTGAGCAATTGACATGTTTTTATGGATAACTCCGAGACCGCCTGCACGAGCAATAGCAATAGCCATTTGACTCTCTGTAACTGTGTCCATGGCAGCGGTAATAATTGGGATATTTAAAGTCAGATTATCTGCCAATTTAGTTGTTAAATCTGCATCGTTAGGCAACACATGACTTTCAGCTGGAATAAGCAATACATCATCAAAGGTAAAACCTTTTTTCAAAAATTTAGTGTCCCAATTAGACATTCGAAGTTTCCTCTTTTCTTTCTTTTTGAGCTTGACTCTTTTTATATTGTATCTATCATACCATTCTATAAAAATTTGTCAAATGTTACAGGGGTAAATAAAAAACTATCTTTTCTTTGAGATAGAAATGATAGTTTCTTATAAAATAAACTTAGTTAAAGTAATGAAGTCCCATTGCTCCTTTAACTTCAGATAGGGTTTGACCTGCAACTTCACGCGCTCTTTCACTACCTTTTTGAAGCATATTATAAACTTCTCCCATATCCTTAGCAAATTCGATACGGCGCTCACGAATAGGACCAAGTTCACGTTCTAATATTTCAAGTAGATAACGCTTGGTCTTCACATCACCAAGACCACCTCGTTGATAATGTTCTTTCATGTCAGCAATTTCTTGAGCATCTTCTGGACGACCAAAAACATCTAGATAATGGAAAACCATATTTCCTTCAATTTTACCTGGATCCTCAACGCGGATATGATCTGGATCTGTATACATACTCATTACTTTTTTACGCAAAGTATCCGCATCATCAGCTAAATAAATACCATTATTGAGTGATTTAGACATTTTAGCATTTCCATCTAAACCAGGTAAACGCCCTGCTCTCTCATTTTCTGGATAAATACCTTCCGGTTCTACCAAGACATCACAGTTATATGCATTGTTAAAAGAACGAACAATTTCACGAGTTTGCTCAATCATTGGTTTCTGATCTGTCCCAACAGGAACATAATCAGCTTTGAAAGCTGTGATGTCAGCTGCTTGAGCTATTGGATAGACCAAGAATCCTGTCGGAATGCTTTCTCCAAATCCTTTCTGAGCAATTTCTGTCTTGACAGTTGGATTACGCTCCAGACGTGCTAATGAAACCAGATTCATATAATACATAGACAACTCAGCCAACTCTGGAATCTGACTTTGAATAAAAATAGTTGACTTACTTGGATCCAATCCAACTGCAAGGTAATCCAAAGCCACATTTCCGATAGACTCTACAATGGTTTGAGGATCTTTGGCATGATCTGTCAATGCTTGTTGGTCAGCCAAGAACACAAACATATCATACTTATCCTCTTCCTGTAATAATACTCGATTTTTGAGACTTCCAACATAATGCCCAATATGCAATTTTCCTGTTGGACGGTCTCCTGTTAAAATAATGGGTTTAGTCATTTTATTCTCCTTCGATATGGTCCCTTCAATTATAGCATTTTTTTAATGAAATAACTGCAATTTATAAAAATAAATCAACCTTGCTATTTACGGATTTTTGTAAAGTATGCTGTAAATGTAATTTACACAAAATTGACAGATAAAAATTTGAATATTTCCGTATTTTCTAGTAGAATAAATATATTACACATATAGGAGAAAAACATTGCTTACAGTATCTGATGTTTCACTACGTTTTAGTGATCGCAAACTTTTTGATGATGTCAATATCAAATTTACAGAAGGAAATACTTACGGATTAATCGGTGCTAATGGTGCCGGAAAATCAACCTTTTTAAAAATTTTAGCTGGAGATATCGAACCTACTACTGGTCACATCTCTCTTGGTCCAGATGAGCGTCTCTCTGTTCTCCGTCAAAATCACTTTGACTATGAAGATGAACGTGCCATTGATGTTGTTATCATGGGAAATGAAAAACTTTATAGCATCATGAAAGAGAAAGATGCTATCTACATGAAGGAAGATTTCTCAGACGAGGACGGGGTTCGTGCTGCCGAACTCGAAGGAGAGTTTGCTGAGCTTGGAGGCTGGGAAGCAGAAAGCGAAGCCTCTCAACTCCTTCAAAACCTAAACATTCCAGAAGAATTACACTACCAAAACATGAGCGAATTGGCCAACGGTGAGAAAGTAAAGGTTCTCCTTGCCAAAGCACTTTTTGGTAAACCAGATGTTCTTCTCTTGGACGAGCCTACCAACGGTTTAGACATCCAATCAATTACATGGTTAGAAGACTTCTTGATTGACTTTGATAACACAGTTATCGTAGTATCCCACGACCGTCACTTCTTAAACAAAGTATGTACTCACATGGCCGACCTTGACTTTGGAAAAATCAAACTCTATGTCGGAAACTACGACTTCTGGAAGGAATCTTCTGAACTCGCTGCTAAATTGCTAGCAGACCGTAATGCTAAAGCAGAAGAAAAAATTAAACAATTGCAAGAATTCGTTGCTCGTTTCTCTGCTAATGCTTCTAAATCAAGACAAGCAACATCACGTAAGAAAATGCTTGATAAGATTGAACTAGAAGAGATTGTACCATCTAGTCGTAAATATCCATTTATTAACTTTAAAGCGGAGCGTGAAATAGGTAATGATCTCCTGACAGTAGAAAATCTAACTGTAAAGATTGATGGTGAGACTATTTTAGATAATATCAGTTTTATCTTGCGTCCAGGTGATAAGACAGCGCTTATTGGTCAAAATGACATCCAAACGACTGCATTAATTCGTGCAATCATGGGGGACATTGACTATGAAGGAACTGTCAAGTGGGGAGTAACTACTAGCCGTTCTTACTTGCCAAAAGATAACTCGGCAGATTTTGCAGGAGGAGAGTCAATCCTTGACTGGTTGCGTCAATTCGCAAGTAAAGAAGAAGATGACAATACTTTCCTACGTGGCTTCCTCGGCCGTATGCTCTTCTCTGGAGATGAGGTTAACAAACCTGTAAATGTCTTGTCAGGGGGAGAAAAAGTTCGTGTCATGCTTTCAAAACTCATGCTTTTAAAATCAAATGTCCTTGTACTTGATGATCCAACAAATCACTTGGACTTGGAATCTATCTCAAGCTTGAATGATGGATTGAAAAACTTTAAAGAATCAATCATCTTTGCCAGCCATGACCACGAGTTTATTCAAACTCTAGCTAACCATATCATTGTCTTGTCTAAAAATGGCGTCATTGACCGTATCGATGAAACCTATGATGAATTCCTAGAAAATGCAGAAGTACAAGCAAAAGTTAAAGAACTTTGGAAAGACTAAAAAAATTCAAAACTCAGTTGGGTTAACCAGCTGAGTTTTCTAACATTTTATGAGGTAACATGAAATTATTTTTTAAAACATATTGGATCTATTTTGTTTCTTTCATCATTCCTGTAGTAATTATGATAGGAGTATATCTATCTCAAGGTATCTACTGGAATAGCGACAAATCTCCTCTATTAGGAGATGGCTTTCATCAATACGTTATTTTTGATATAGCTCTAAGAAATATCCTACATGGAAATAGTAGTCTGTTTTACACCTTTACAAGTGGTCTAGGGCTAAACTTCTATGCTCTATCTAGTTATTACTTGGGTAGTTTTCTTTCACCTCTGGTTTACTTTTTTGATCTAACGAATATGCCAGATGCTGTCTATCTGACCACTCTCTTAAAATTTGGATTGATTGGTCTGTCAACCTTTTTTAGTTTGAATAAATTGTTTCAATCTATCCCTCAGACTTTAAAACTAGCCTTATCTACTTCCTATACTCTGATGAGTTTCACTGTCAGTCAATTAGAGATAAAAACCTGGCTAGATGTTTTTATCTTGATTCCTTTAATTATAACTGGTTTACATCTACTGATAACTGAAAAGAAACTCCTATTGTACTTTACAAGTCTGTCAATCTTATTTATTCAAAATTATTATTTTGGATATATGACAGTATTGTTTCTTATTTTCTGGTATCTCTGTCAAATTTCGTGGGACTTTAAGACTCGAAAATCATCTGTTCTTGATTTCATAGTTATCTCCTTTTTAGCTGGTATGGCTAGTTTGATTATGACTCTTCCCACTCTGTTTGATTTACAGACACATGGGGAAAAATTGACTGAAGTTACAAAGTTTCAAACTGAAAGTAGCTGGTATCTTGATCTCTTTGCTAAGCAATTCATTGGTTCCTTTGACACAACAAAGTATGGGGCCATCCCAATGATTTTTGTTGGACTACTTCCCTTTATTTTGACCATTTTATTTTTTACGCTGAAATCTATTAAGTTTCACGTGAAACTCATATATGTAATATTCTTTGCATTTCTAATTGCAAGCTTTTACATAGAAGCTCTTGACTTATTTTGGCAAGGTATGCATACTCCAAATATGTTTTTACATCGCTATTCTTGGATTTTCTCTACCTTGTTAATTTACACAGCAGCGGAAGTCTTAAATCGTCTGAAAGAAATTAAAATCTGGAATTTTTTAGTTTCGCTTTTTCTTATAGTAACAGGATTTTTAGCTACCATCTATCTAAAATCACATTATTCTTTTTTAACAGATTTGAATATTCTACTGACTCTTGAATTTTTAGTTGTCTATTCTCTTTTACTCCTTGCAGTTATCAAAAAGTTTATCTCTGTAAATCTATTTGCCATTCTAATCTCTTTATTTATAATGGTTGAAATAAGTTTAAATGCTTCATCTCAAATAGACGGAATTGCTAAAGAATGGGGATTTGCTTCTCGAAGTGCATATAATCGAGATATCCCAGCTATGAAATCTTTCTCAACATATATTGGAAATCAATTTACTCGTACTGAAAAACTAGAGACTCAAACAGGAAATGACAGTATGAAATTCAACTACAATGGAATATCTCAATTTTCATCTGTTCGAAATCGTTCAGCAAGCTCTACTTTGGATAAACTTGGGTTTAAATCCTCTGGGACTAATCTCAATCTACGCTATGCAAATAATAGTATTTTGGCTGATAGTTTATTTGGTATCCAGTACAATATCTCAGACAGTCCTAGTGATAAGTATGGTTTTAAAGATATCTATCAAAAAGATAATCTTACCCTATATGAAAATCAATTCTCTCTTCCGATTGCCTTTGCTAGTCAATCTGTTTACAATGATGTCAAGTTCAATGAACATACTTTAGATAATCAAGCCTCGTTTTTAAATCAACTTGCTAACGTCGATTTTGATTATTTTTCTACAATCCCTTATGACAAAACAGAAAATACTAATGATTTGATTATTGTCACAAGTTCTTCAAATGAGGATGCAGCAATCCAGTATCAAATTGAAGTGCCAGAAAACAGCCAAGTTTATCTTTCTTTCACAAACCTTCACTTTTCTAATGATAAACAAAAAAAGGTTGACATCCTTGTAAATGGAGAAAAGAAAACTTTTACAACTGATAATATCTTCTCCTTCTTTAATCTAGGCTATACAAAAGAGAAAAAAACTTTCAATATCAATGTTAGTTTCCCTGGAAATTCACAAGTATCATTTGAATCTCCTACCTTCTACCGTTTAGATACCAAAACATTCACCGAGGCAATTCAAAAAATTAAAGAACAACCTGTCACAGTATCAACTTCTAAAAACAAGGTCTTTGCTACATATGATGTTAAACAAGATACGTCCATTTTCTTCACCATTCCTTATGACAAAGGTTGGTCTGCCTACCAAGATGGTAAGAAAATAGAAATTAAACAAGCTCAAACTGGATTTATGAAAGTTGAGGTTCCCAAGGGGAAAGGAACTATTACACTCTCCTTCATTCCCAATGGTTTTATTACTGGAGCAATTTGTTCCTTTACTTCTCTCTTACTATTTGGAACCTATAATCACAGACGAAAGTCATCTAAGGCATAAAAAATCGACCAATTAATCGGTCGATTTTTTTAATCTTCTTCCATTTTCTTAGGTTGATAGGCTAGCATACCTAAACCAGTAAATAGAGCTAGTATGGCATCTAGGAAAATGACTTGCTGATGAATATTTCCTGTCATAGAGATTGTTTGTCGTAATCCCGAAACTGAATAACTCATTGGTAACCAAGGACTAATAGTTCTAAAGAAATCATTTGTCAAGGCAAGTGGATAAGTACCGGCACTTGATGCTAACTGTAATAAAAGCAAAATAAGTGAGAAGAAAGCTCCTATACGGCTATTCCATGTTGTTAATGCGGTCACCATGGACATGAATACTAAACTTGTTAGGATAATGAGAATAAATGTTCTCATCTCATGATTAGCCGTTAGACCAATAAGATGAACTCCTCCATATACCAAAATTCCTGCCAAAACAGCTATAATACCATTTATTTCAGCCCGAGATTTCAACCAAGCCCAACGGCTCTCTGGATGACGTCCTGAAGGCAGCTTCGCAAAGATCATATTCGTTGATATTGCTGCAACAAAGAGAGCAACTGATATCATATAAGGAGCCATTGCAATTCCATTTACAGGAACTTGGTCATTGTCTGTTTTGGAAAGATTGAGTGGATTTGACAAAATATCTGCATTTTGAGATTCCGTAGATGCTGATTTGAGTTGATCACTAGCATTACTTAGTCCTTGTCCTAAAGAAGCAACTCCTGTCTGTAAACCTTCCAATCCAGAAGTTAACTTTGTTCCACCTTCTGCTAATTTCCCAGCTCCATCTGCCAATTTATTAGCTCCACTTTCTAATTGAGAAGCACCTGAAAGTAACTGACTGGATTTGTCAGCTAGTCGGCTAGATCCTGACTGCAATTTATCAACTCCTGCTATCAATTCTTGACTCTTTTGATTCAATTGGTTAGAGCCAGTTGATAATTTTTCAATACCAGATACTAATTCTGGAGTTTTTTCAACTAATTGACTAACTCCTGCTGTCAAGCTAGAAGATTTTTGTGTCAAGGTGTTTGAGCCTGAAACTAGTTGATCCAAACTACCTGTCAAGGTGGCATTTTTTTCACTTAGTTTACTTGCTCCCTGAGAAACTTTATCAACACCTGTAGTATATGCGTTTACACCTGATGCAATCGACTGACTATCAGGAACTAATTTGCTAGTAACAGCTCCTTGTATCTCTGTTAATCCACTTGACAATCTTGTCAAAGAAGTAGAAGCAATAGGTAATACTTGATTAGCTTGATTTTTTAAAGTCGCAAGATTAGAAGATTGATTTTGTAAGTTTTCTAAACTTCCCTGTAAACCTTTAACTACAGCTACAATTGACTGTGCTGATTGAATACTATCAGTCGAATTTTGAGATACAGAAGCACTTATTTCAGCTTGTTGCTCACTTGTCAAAGATTGATAAGCTGCTGTCGATTGAATATTGGCTAATGTAGTCGCTTTAGCAGACTGAGCACTTGCTAACATTTGATTAGAAAGAGATACTATACTTGATAAAACAGAATCTAATTGTTTTGTATCTCCAACATCAATATTTTGAATGGCTTGATTTAACTGATTCAGACCAGAAGATAATTGATTAATTTGATCTTTTTTCCCAGACGAAGCATCTAACTTGCTAGAAAGTTGTTGAATCCCTTCACTTAATTGCTCCACCCCTATTCGAAGTGTAGCTGATTGATTAGATAACTGATTAGCACCTGTTGCAAGACTTCCCACTCCATTGGTGTAGGCACTAACACCAGATGAAAATTGATTAAGACCAGCATTAAGCTGAGAAACACCGCCAGTATAGGATTCTACACCAGAATATAACTGATTGATTCCTCCTACTAATTCAGGACTTTTAGAAGATAATTGACCTAATCCGCTATCTAATTGACTCACTGCACCAGTATATGTAACTAAACCACTATTAAAATTCCCTAAGCCAAGATGAAGTTGTTCAACACCAGAGACATAAGAGGATAATCCTTTAGTAAACTGCTCCGTTCCATTTGAAAATGTTAAACTTGAAGCTGCTAAAGAGTGTAGGTTAGTAGTTAATATTTGACTTCCTGCCACTAACTGATTCGCTACATCAGTTAGTTTTTCACTTCCAGAATCTGCTTGGCTCATACCATCCTTTAAATAGACCATTTTGTTGAATAAAGCTTTAGTATAGGTCTCGGTTACATTGGTAGAAACACTCTGCTTTAATTGTGTCATAGCAGAATCGCTCATCTTGCTGGCAATAAAACTATGACCACTTGAAGTCTGATAATCGATTTGCATTTGCTCTGGATAATCCATTAAAATAGAAGCTGCTTTTTCAGATAAATCACTTGGTAAAGTCACTACCATATAGTAATCGCCATTTTCTAAACCCTTCTTACCTTCTTCATCTACAAAATGAAAATCCAAGGTTTTATTTTCTTTTAAATTGGACACCATGTCTTTTCCTATAGACATGCTATTACCATTATAGGAAGCCTCTTTATCATTATTGACAACTGCCACAGGTAAGTCAGACAATTGCCCATATGGATCCCACATTGATGACAAAAATATGATATTGTACAGAGCTGGAATAAGAGAAATCCCTATCATGACAATAATAAAGGTTGGTTTTTTAAAAATTGCTTTCCATTCTTTAAACATAGTTTCTCCTTTTTTAAACATATTGTCTAAAATTTTGATATAATAGATTATACAATAAAAAATCTAAATTACAATATAAAAAATCCATTTTTAGACATATAGTCTAATTTGTTTACAAGGAGGAAATATGCAAGAAAGTAACAAACGCTTAAAAACAAAGCGAACTATTGAAAATGCTATGGTACAATTACTAATGGAACAGCCATTTGATCAAATTTCTACTGTCAAGTTAGCAGAAAAATCCAGAATTAGCCGTTCCAGCTTCTATACGCACTATAAGGATAAGTATGATATGATTGAGCACTATCAAAGCAAGCTATTTCATACATTTGAATATATTTTTCAAAAACATGCTCATCACAAAAGAGACGCTATTTTAGAAGTTTTTGAATATCTAGAGTCAGAACCACTTCTGGCTGCCCTTCTTTCTGAAAATGGGACTAAAGAAATCCAAAATTTCTTACGAAATAAACTTCATATCATGCTCAGTACAGATTTACAAAAGCGATTTATGCAACTGAATCTAAATACCACTGAATTAGAATATAGTAGCATCTATCTAACTCATGCACTTTTTGGTGTCTGCCAAACTTGGATTGCACATGGAAAAAAAGAAAGTTCTCAAGAAATAACAAACTTCCTTATGAAAATGCTTGGTGATACAAATTGATACAAAAAGAGGAACACAGCTGTGTTCCCTTTTATCTATACTCCGCCAGTAGGACTCGAACCTACGACATCATGATTAACAGTCATGCGCTACTACCAACTGAGCTATGGCGGATAAAATAGTCCGTACGGGATTCGAACCCGTGTTACCGCCGTGAAAAGGCGGTGTCTTAACCCCTTGACCAACGGACCTTCTATCTGTAGCAGATATAACCATTATATCAATTTCTTGCTAATTGTCAATCACTTCTGAGATTTTTTCTCTAAAATATCTTTTAATTTTCTAATTTTTAATCTTGAAATAGGACAACGATGATCTTCATAGAAAACAATTTCTAGATTTTTTCGATCAATCTCTCTAATATTGCCTATATTTACCAAAAATGACTTATGAGGAGAATAAAATCGCTGAGTATGTTTGTCCTTTTCCTGAATATCTGTCATAGTACCGTAAAACTCTTTGGCAAAATTCTTACCAATAATACGTAATTTATGAGAGACTCCTGTCGTTTCAATATACAAAATATCATGGTAAGGGATTTTTAAATCATTTCCCTTGTAATTGTAGTCAAAATAATCCACCACATCTTCATTTTCAAGTAACATACTCTTCGTGTAAAAGATATTTTGCTCAATTCTCTTCTTAAACATCTCATCGTTGATATCCTTATCAACAAAATCTAGGGCTGATACCTGGTATTTATAGGTTAGAGTCGCAAACTCTGATCGACTGGTGATAAAGACGATAATAGCGTAAGGATTGTAATGACGAATGAGCTGAGCCACTTCAAATCCCTTTTTCTCAATTCCATGAATATCAATATCTAGGAAATAAAGCTGATTTACTTCATCGTTTTCAATGTATTCTTCAAATTCACGGACTTTTCCCGTTGTCTTGTATGATATTGGAATATTCGATTCTTTCGAAATTTCATCCAATATTCTCTCTAGTCTCACTTGATGTTCAATAACATCTTCTAAAATTAAAACTTTCATTCAAATTCCCTCTTACATCTAATGATTTGTCTAAATGTACTGCCTTCCATCTCTGTTTCTAAAATAATATTGTTGTACTTATCTAGTAGTTCCTTCACATTATTTAATCCGACTCCGCGATTTCTTCCCTTAGTGGAGAATCCTAAGGCAAATAGATTTCCTGAAGGAGTCATCGTCATTTTACATGAATTCTGAATCACAATCACTGTTTCAGTTTCCATCTTAATAACTGCTACTTCCATCTGCTTTTTATAACTATCAGCCGATCCTTCGACAGCATTGTTCAATAAAACACTCATAATACGAACCAAATCCAATAGTTCAATTGGGAGCTTGGTAATCGTATCTTTTACTTCCAGTGTAAACTCTACACCATTATTTCGAGCATAGACAATGGACTGAGCAACCAAACTTCGTAAAGCTGAATCTTCTATGTTGTTCAAATCAAAGTAAGTGTACTTATCTGAACGCAGTTTGTGATTAGCTTTGACCAAAACTTCATTGTAAACTCTGTCAATTTCTTGTAAATCACCACTGTCAATTGCCATCTGCATGCTGACAAGCATTCCAGCATAGTCATGTCGAAAACCACGGATTTCATTATACAGTCCGACAATTTCGTCTGTATAGTTTTGTAAATGTTTCTGTTCAAATTTCTTCTGCTTCAAAGCAATCTCTTTTTCCATTTGTTCTTTATGCGAATTCATTGCAAAGAAGGTCAAAAGTAACGAGATAAAAACAATAGATGACAAAATACTTCCAAAACTATTCAAATGTTTAACCGTACTTACCATATCTGAAACGAAAGATACAATATGGAGCAGTAGTAAGGCAAAAAATACTTTTTTCAAGAAAGGATAGAGGTAGTCTTTGTCAAAATAGGCTAGTTCCAAATGGAAATAATGAATGATTTTTAAGACAACAAAATAGGTCAACACCGTTACAACGAAAAAGAATGGGGCATGATATTGTGAAACAAAATTGTCTCCTGTTATAGAAGAGAAAGTTACGGACAGAAAGTTATGAGTGCTCTCATATAAAAGAGATAGTAGTAAACTTAGGAATAGTCCTCTATCCCTCTCATACTGTTTAATCCATCGAAAATAGGAATATAGGCCCAAAGGAAATAAAAATCTTTCAATCACTATTTCATCTAAATATAGAAGATAAAAGGAAAGTTCAAGTACTGCTTCTACTAGTAATGTATAGAGACCAAAAAAATATAGTTCCTTTGATTTTATTTGACCTTTACAAATTAAACGGTAACTGTGACTAATAATTAAAAAATGACCAATAACTGTCCCAAATCCAAATAAATTCATTACTCTTTCCCCTTATTTTATTACTTTTTTCTTGGGAAAATAAAATCACGGAGGATTTTTGGAAGTCTCATTTCCCCACCTTTAATCTTTTGCAAGTCTTTTTCCTTCAAGGCTACAAACTGTTCCAATTTAACTGTGTTTTTCATAATAAAATCTCCTAAAATGTTTTTTCTTGTAAGCTAACTTACAAAAACCATTATACAAAATGGAATTTCGTTTTAGATAAAATTCTCTCAACTGTCATTTTTTTCTCCCAAAGTGTACTTTTTTAAGAAAAAAGCCGGGAAAATTCCCAGCTTTGCTATTATATTGATCCCAGCAGGATTCGAACCTGCGACCGTTCGCTTAGAAGGCGAATGCTCTATCCAGCTGAGCTATGAGACCTAACACAATTATTCTACCAAAAATTCAATTAAAAGTCAATTTATTTATGATAGGGTGATCCCTGCTGAATCGTAAAAGCGCGATAGATTTGTTCAACAAGAACTAGTCTCATTAACTGATGGGGCAAGGTTAGGCGACCAAAACTGACAGAAAGATTGGCTCTATTTTTTACAGCTGATGACAATCCTAAACTTCCCCCAATAATAAAGGTAAGAGTAGAAAATCCTTTTATAGAAGCTTCTTCTAACTGCTTACTAAATTCTTCTGAAGAGAACATTTTCCCTTCAATAGCTAATGCAATAACAAAATCACGGTCAGCAACTTTTGATAAAATTCTCTGACCTTCTATTTCTAAAATCTTTTGATTTTCTGATTCACTGGCCTTATCTGGTGTTTTTTCATCTGATAACTCAATCATTTCAAACTTAGCAAATCTAGAAATTCGTTTTGAATACTCTGCGATACCATCTTTTAAATACTTTTCTTTCAGTTTCCCAACTGTTACAACTTTAATTTTCATGACTCTATTCTAACATATTCTCTATTTTTTCACATCTTATTCACAAAATAAAAAATAGATTTCAATTAAGAAAATCACAGCTTCAAAAGAGTTATCCACAGTTTGTGTAAAACTTTTGTGTTTAAGTTATAATTAAGCTAGTCAGTTTATACTTTCAGTAATTCAAACATATGGAGGCAAATATGAAACATCTAAAAACATTTTACAAAAAATGGTTTCAATTATTAGTCGTTATCGTCATTAGCTTTTTTAGTGGAGCCTTGGGTAGTTTTTCAATAACTCAACTAACTCAAAAAAGTAGTGTAAACAACTCTAACAACAATAGTACTATTACACAAACTGCCTATAAGAACGAAAATTCAACAACACAGGCTGTTAATAAAGTAAAAGATGCCGTTGTATCCGTTATTACTTATTCAGCAAATAGACAAAATAGCGTATTTGGCAATGATGAGACTGATACAGATTCTCAGCAAATCTCTAGTGAGGGATCTGGCGTTATTTATAAAAAGAATGATAAAGAAGCTTACATCGTCACCAACAATCACGTTATAAATGGCGCTAGCAAAGTAGATATTCGATTATCAGATGGGACTAAAGTACCTGGAGAAATTGTCGGAGCGGATACTTTCTCTGATATTGCTGTCGTCAAAATCTCTTCAGAAAAAGTGACAACAGTAGCTGAGTTTGGTGATTCTAGCAAGTTAACCGTAGGAGAAACTGCTATTGCCATTGGTAGTCCGTTAGGTTCTGAATATGCAAATACTGTCACTCAAGGTATCGTATCTAGTCTTAATCGAAATGTATCTTTAAAATCTGAAGATGGACAAGCCATTTCTACAAAAGCCATCCAAACTGATACTGCTATTAATCCAGGTAACTCTGGTGGCCCACTGATCAATATCCAAGGACAGGTTATCGGAATTACCTCAAGTAAAATTGCCACAAATGGAGGAACATCTGTAGAAGGTCTTGGTTTTGCAATCCCTGCAAATGATGCTATCAATATTATTGAACAGTTAGAAAAAAACGGAAAAGTGACGCGTCCAGCTTTGGGAATCCAGATGGTTAATTTATCTAATGTGAGTACAAGCGACATCAGAAGACTCAATATTCCAAGTAATGTTACATCTGGTGTAGTTGTTCGTTCGATACAAAGTAATATGCCTGCCAATGGTCACCTTGAAAAATACGATGTAATTACAAAAGTAGATGACAAAGAGATTGCTTCATCAACAGACTTACAAAGTGCTCTTTACAATCATTCTATCGGAGACACCATTAAGATCACTTACTATCGCAACGGTAAAGAAGAAACTACATCTATTAAACTTGACAAGAGTTCAGGTGATTTAGAATCTTAATTGACATCTATGTAAAGAAAGCTTTACATAAGAGAAAAGATGTGTTAGTGTAGAATCATGGAAAAATTTGAAATGATTTCTATCACAGATATACAAAAAAATCCCTATCAACCCCGAAAAGAATTTGATAGAGAAAAACTAGATGAACTAGCACAGTCTATCAAAGAAAATGGGGTCATTCAACCGATTATTGTTCGTCAATCTCCTGTTATTGGTTATGAAATCCTTGCAGGAGAGAGACGCTATCGGGCTTCACTTTTAGCTGGTCTACGGTCTATCCCAGCTGTTGTTAAACAGATTTCAGACCAAGAGATGATGGTTCAGTCCATTATTGAAAATTTACAGAGAGAAAATTTAAACCCAATAGAAGAAGCACGCGCCTATGAATCTCTCGTAGAGAAAGGATTCACCCATGCTGAAATTGCAGATAAAATGGGCAAGTCTCGTCCATATATCAGCAACTCCATTCGTTTACTTTCCTTGCCAGAACAGATTCTCTCAGAAGTAGAAAATGGCAAACTATCACAAGCCCATGCGCGTTCCCTAGTTGGGTTAAATAAGGAACAACAAGACTATTTCTTTCAACGGATTATAGAAGAAGATATTTCTGTAAGGAAGTTAGAAGCTCTTCTGACAGAGAAAAAACAAAAGAAACAGCAAAAAACGGATCATTTCATACAAAATGAAGAAAAACAGTTAAGAAAACTACTCGGATTAGATGTAGAAATTAAACTATCTAAAAAAGACAGTGGAAAAATCATTATTTCTTTTTCAAATCAAGAAGAATATAGTAGAATTATCAACAGCCTGAAATAAGGCTGTTCTTTTATTTTTTTATCTCACAAGGTTATCCACTATGTTTTTCGATAAAAAGCTTAATAAATCAATAATTTCTTCTTTTATCCCCAACCTGTGGATAAAGTTTGGTAACATTGTGGATTATTTTTCACAGCTTGTGGAAAATTCTTGCTATCTATGGTAAAATATCTCTAGTATTAAACTTTTAAATAGTAAAGGAGGAGAAAAGATTGAAAGAAAAACAATTTTGGAATCGTATATTAGAATTTGCACAAGAAAGACTGACTCGATCCATGTATGATTTCTATGCTATTCAAGCTGAACTCATCAAGGTAGAGGAAAATGTTGCCACTATATTTCTACCTCGCTCTGAAATGGAAATGGTCTGGGAAAAACAACTAAAAGATATTATTGTAGTAGCTGGTTTTGAAATTTATGACGCTGAAATAACTCCCCACTATATTTTCACCAAACCTCAAGATACGACTAGCTCACAAGTTGAAGAAGCTACAAATTTAACTCTTTATGACTATAGTCCAAAGTTAGTATCTATTCCTTATTCAGATACGGGATTAAAAGAAAAGTATACCTTTGATAACTTTATTCAAGGGGATGGAAATGTTTGGGCTGTATCAGCCGCTTTAGCTGTCTCTGAAGATTTGGCTCTGACCTATAACCCTCTTTTTATCTATGGAGGACCAGGCCTTGGTAAGACTCACTTATTAAACGCTATTGGAAATGAAATTCTAAAAAATATTCCAAATGCACGTGTCAAATACATACCTGCTGAAAGCTTTATTAATGACTTTCTTGATCACCTAAGACTTGGGGAAATGGAAAAATTTAAAAAAACCTATCGTAGTCTTGATCTTTTGTTAATCGATGATATCCAGTCACTCAGCGGAAAAAAAGTCGCAACTCAGGAAGAATTTTTCAATACCTTTAACGCCCTTCATGACAAGCAAAAACAGATTGTCCTAACCAGTGATCGTAGTCCAAAACATTTAGAAGGGCTCGAGGAGAGGCTTGTCACGCGCTTTAGTTGGGGATTGACACAAACTATCACACCCCCTGACTTTGAAACACGCATTGCCATTTTACAAAGTAAAACGGAACATTTAGGCTACAATTTCCAAAGTGATACTCTAGAATACCTAGCTGGGCAATTTGATTCAAATGTTCGAGATCTTGAGGGAGCCATAAACGACATCACTTTAATTGCCAGAGTAAAAAATATCAAGGATATCACTATTGATATTGCTGCAGAAGCTATTAGAGCTCGAAAACAAGATGTTAGCCAAATGCTCGTCATCCCAATTGACAAAATCCAAAATGAAGTTGGTAACTTCTATGGAGTTAGTGTCAAAGAAATGAAGGGAAGCAGACGCCTTCAAAACATTGTGTTAGCCCGTCAAGTAGCCATGTATTTATCTAGAGAACTAACAGATAATAGTCTTCCAAAAATTGGGAAGGAATTTGGTGGAAAAGATCATACAACAGTTATTCATGCCCATGCTAAAATTAAATCTTTGATTGATGAAGACGATAATTTACGCTTAGAAATTGAATCAATCAAAAAGAAAATCAAATAAGTTGTGGATAACTTTTACTTTATTATCTTTTTTATCCACATTTTTTAAACAAGCCAAAAAACTTGATATGACTTGTTTAAAGTCTGTTTTCCACAGATTTCACAGACTCTATTATTACTATTATCCTTCTAATACTAAAAATAAATAAAGGAGAATCCATGATTCATTTTTCAATTAATAAAAATTTATTTCTACAAGCCTTAAATACAACTAAAAGAGCTATTAGTTCTAAAAATGCCATTCCTATTTTATCAACTGTCAAAATTGACGTGACCAATGAAGGTGTTACTTTAATTGGTTCAAATGGTCAAATTTCAATTGAAAATTTTATTTCTCAAAAAAATGAAGATGCTGGTCTATTAATTACTTCTTTAGGTTCGATCCTTCTTGAAGCTTCTTTCTTTATCAATGTGGTATCTAGCCTACCTGATGTAACTCTTGATTTTAAAGAAATTGAACAAAATCAAATTGTTTTAACCAGCGGCAAATCAGAAATTACCTTAAAAGGAAAAGATAGTGAACAGTATCCACGAATCCAAGAAATTTCAGCAAGCACTCCTTTGGTTCTTGAAACAAAATTGCTCAAGAAAATTATCAATGAAACAGCTTTTGCTGCAAGTACACAAGAAAGTCGTCCAATTTTAACAGGTGTTCATTTTGTATTGAGTCAGCATAAGGAGCTAAAAACAGTGGCAACAGACTCTCATCGTCTAAGCCAGAAAAAATTAATGCTTGAGAAAAATAGTGATGATTTTGATGTCGTGATTCCTAGCCGTTCTCTACGCGAATTTTCAGTGGTATTTACAGATGATATCGAAACTGTAGAGATTTTCTTTGCCAATAACCAAATCCTCTTTAGAAGCGAAAATATTAGCTTCTATACTCGTCTCCTAGAAGGAAACTATCCTGATACAGATCGCTTGATTCCAACAGACTTTAACACTACTATTACTTTTGATGTGGTAAACTTACGCCAGTCAATGGAGCGTGCTCGTCTTTTATCAAGTGCGACTCAAAATGGTACTGTGAAACTTGAAATTAAAGGTGGTATTGTTAGCGCCCATGTTCACTCTCCAGAAGTTGGTAAAGTAAACGAAGAAATCGATACTGATCAGGTTACTGGTGAAGATTTGACCATTAGTTTCAACCCAACTTACTTAATTGATTCTCTTAAAGCTTTAAATAGCGAAAAGGTTACCATTAGCTTTATCTCAGCTGTTCGTCCATTTACTCTTGTGCCAGCAGATACTGACGAAGACTTCATGCAGCTCATTACACCAGTTCGTACAAATTAAGTGAAAGAGGTTGAGCTTAGCTCGCCTCTTTTATGATATAATCGAAAAAGAAAAGGAGAATAGTATGTATCAAGTTGGAAATTTTGTTGAAATGAAAAAACCACATGCTTGCACCATCAAGTCAACAGGTAAAAAGGCCAATCGTTGGGAAATTACACGTGTAGGAGCAGATATCAAAATCAAATGCAGTAATTGTGACCATGTTGTCATGATGGGGCGCTATGATTTTGATCGAAAAATGAATAAAATTATTTACTGAACCCCCTTAGTTAGAGGGTTAGCAAGTTTTCCCTTTTTGTGTTATAATATTAGGGATTGAAATGAAAACGGAGAATGAGAAATATGGCTTTGACAGCAGGTATCGTTGGTTTGCCAAACGTTGGTAAATCAACACTATTTAATGCAATTACAAAAGCAGGAGCAGAGGCAGCAAACTACCCATTTGCGACGATTGATCCAAACGTTGGAATGGTTGAAGTTCCAGATGAACGCCTACAAAAACTAACTGAAATGATTACTCCTAAAAAGACAGTGCCAACAACATTTGAATTTACAGATATTGCAGGGATTGTAAAAGGAGCTTCAAAAGGAGAAGGGCTAGGGAATAAATTCTTGGCCAATATTCGTGAAGTAGATGCGATTGTTCACGTAGTTCGTGCTTTTGATGATGAAAATGTGATGCGCGAGCAAGGACGTGAAGACGCCTTTGTAGATCCACTTGCCGATATTGACACCATTAACCTAGAATTGATTCTTGCTGACTTAGAATCGGTGAACAAACGATATGCGCGTGTAGAAAAGATGGCACGTACGCAAAAAGATAAAGAATCAGTAGCTGAGTTTAATGTTCTTCAAAAGATTAAACCAGTCCTTGAAGATGGGAAATCAGCTCGAACTATTGAATTTACAGATGAGGAACAAAAGGTTGTAAAAGGTCTTTTCCTTTTGACGACTAAACCAGTGCTCTATGTTGCTAATGTTGACGAGGATGTGGTTTCAGAACCTGACTCTATCGACTATCTCAAACAAATTCGTGAATTTGCAGCGACAGAAAATGCTGAAGTAGTCGTCATTTCTGCGCGTGCTGAGGAAGAAATTTCTGAATTGGACGATGAAGATAAAAAAGAGTTTCTTGAAGCCATTGGTTTGACAGAATCAGGTGTAGATAAGTTGACGCGTGCAGCTTACCACTTGCTTGGATTGGGAACTTACTTCACAGCTGGTGAAAAAGAAGTTCGCGCTTGGACTTTCAAACGTAGTATGAAGGCTCCTCAAGCAGCTGGGATTATCCACTCAGACTTTGAAAAAGGATTTATTCGTGCAGTAACCATGTCATATGAGGATTTAGTGAAATACGGATCTGAAAAGGCCGTAAAAGAAGCTGGACGCTTGCGTGAAGAAGGAAAAGAATATATCGTTCAAGATGGCGATATCATGGAATTCCGCTTTAATGTCTAAAAAATTAATAAATGGTGTCAATTAGGTTGGAAAAAAATTCCAACCCTTTTGGCTTTTGAAAGGAAAAATAAATGACCAAATTACTTGTAGGCTTGGGAAATCCAGGAGATAAATATTTTGAAACAAAACACAATGTTGGATTTATGTTGATTGACCAACTAGCGAAAAAACAAAATGTCACTTTTACACATGATAAGATATTTCAAGCTGACCTAGCATCCTTTTTCCTAAATGGAGAAAAAATTTATCTTGTCAAACCAACGACATTTATGAATGAAAGTGGAAAAGCGGTTCATGCTTTATTGACTTATTATGGTTTGGATATTGAAGATTTACTCATCATTTACGATGATCTTGACATGGAAGTTGGAAAGATTCGTTTAAGAGCAAAAGGTTCAGCAGGTGGTCATAATGGTATCAAGTCTATTATTCAACATATTGGAACCCAAACCTTTAATCGTGTTAAGATTGGAATCGGAAGACCTAAAAATGGCATGTCAGTTGTTAACCATGTTTTGAGTACCTTTGACAAGGATGATTATATCGGTATTTTACAGTCTATTGACAAAGTTGACGACTCTGTAAACTACTATTTACAAGAGAAAAACTTTGAAAAAACGATGCAGAGGTATAACGGATAAATGGTGACCTTATTAGATTTATTCTCAGAAAATAATCAGATCAAAAAATGGCATCAAAATTTAACAGATAAGAAAAGACAACTGATACTTGGTTTATCAACGTCTACTAAGTCTCTTGCAATTGCAAGCAGTTTAGAAAAAGAAGATAAGATTGTATTGTTGACGTCAACTTATGGAGAAGCAGAAGGACTTGTTAGTGATCTTCTATCTATCTTGGGTGAGGAACTTGTCTATCCATTTTTGGTAGATGATACTCCTATGGTGGAGTTTTTGATGTCTTCACAAGAAAAAATCATTTCACGGGTTGAAGCCTTGCGTTTTTTGACTGATTCATCTAAGAGAGGGATTTTAGTTTGTAATATCGCAGCAAGTCGATTGATTTTACCGTCTCCCAATGTATTCAAAGATAGTATTGTAAAAATCTCACTTGGTGAAGAATATGATCAACACGCGCTTATCCATCAGTTAAAGGAAATTGGCTATCGAAAAGTTACACAAGTACAAACTCAAGGCGAATTTAGTCTGCGAGGAGATATTTTAGATATTTTTGAAATATCCCAGTTAGAACCTTGCCGAATTGAGTTTTTTGGTGATGAAATTGATGGTATCAGGTCATTTGAAGTAGAAACACAATTATCGAAAGAAAATAAGACAGAACTCACAATCTTTCCAGCTAGCGACATACTTTTGAGAGAAAATGATTATCAACGAGGTCAGTCAGCTTTAGAAAAACAGATTTCAAAAACGTTATCACCTATTTTAAAATCATACTTAGAAGAAATTCTTTCAAGTTTTCACCAAAAACAAATGCATTCTGATTCACGGAAATTTTTATCTTTATGCTATGATAAGACATGGACTGTATTTGATTATATTGAAAAAAACATACCAATATTCTTTGATGATTATCAAAAATTGATGAATCAGTATGAAGTCTTTGAAAGAGAATTAGCGCAGTACTTTACAGAAGAATTACAGAATAGTAAAGCATTTTCTGATATGCAGTATTTTGCTGATATTGAACAAATCTATAAAAAACAAAGTCCGGTGACTTTTTTCTCTAATCTTCAAAAGGGACTAGGAAATCTCAAGTTTGACCAAATTTATCAATTTAATCAATATCCTATGCAGGAGTTTTTCAATCAATTTTCTTTTTTAAAAGAAGAAATTGAACGATACAAAAAAATGGATTACACTATTATCCTGCAATCTAGCAATTCAATGGGAAGTAAAACATTGGAGGATATGTTAGAGGAATATCAGATTAAATTGGATTCCAGAGATAAGTCAAGAATCTATCAACAATCTGTAAACTTAATTGAGAGTAACCTAAGACATGGTTTTCATTTTGTAGATGAAAAGATTTTATTGATAACTGAACATGAGATTTTTCAAAAGAAATTGAAACGTCGTTTTCGAAGACAGCATGTTTCAAACGCAGAGAGATTAAAAGATTACAATGAACTTGAAAAAGGAGATTACGTTGTTCACCATATTCATGGGATTGGTCAATATCTAGGAATTGAAACAATTGAAATCAAGGGGATTCACCGTGATTATGTTAGTGTTCAATACCAAAACGGGGATCAAATCTCTATCCCAGTAGAACAGATTCATCTACTGTCTAAATATGTTTCAAGTGATGGGAAAGCTCCAAAGCTCAATAAATTAAATGACGGTCATTTTAAAAAGGCCAAGCAAAAGGTTAAGAACCAGGTAGAGGATATAGCTGACGATTTAATTAAACTCTACTCTGAACGTAACCAGTTGAAGGGTTTTGCTTTTTCAGCTGATAATGAAGATCAAGATGCCTTTGATGATGCTTTCCCTTATGTTGAAACGGATGATCAACTTCGTAGTATTGAGGAAATCAAGAGAGATATGCAGGCTTCTCAGCCAATGGATAGACTTTTAGTTGGGGATGTTGGTTTTGGAAAGACTGAAGTTGCTATGCGTGCAGCCTTTAAGGCAGTCAATGATCACAAACAGGCTGTCGTCTTAGTTCCGACGACGGTTTTAGCGCAACAGCACTATACAAATTTTAAGGAACGATTCCAAAATTTTGCAGTTAATATTGATGTATTGAGTCGCTTTAGAAGTAAAAAAGAGCAGACTGAAACACTTGAAAAATTAAAAAACGGTCAAGTTGATATTTTGATTGGAACCCATCGTGTTTTGTCAAAAGATGTTGTGTTTGCTGATTTGGGCTTGATGATTATTGATGAAGAACAACGATTTGGTGTCAAGCACAAGGAAACCTTGAAAGAGTTGAAGAAACAAGTGGATGTCCTAACTTTGACCGCTACTCCAATCCCTCGTACCCTCCATATGTCTATGTTGGGAATCAGAGATTTGTCTGTTATTGAAACTCCGCCGACTAATCGTTATCCTGTTCAGACATATGTTTTGGAAAAGAATGATAGTGTCATTCGTGATGCTGTTTTGCGTGAAATGGAGCGTGGAGGTCAAGTTTACTACCTTTACAACAAAGTTGACACGATTGACCAGAAGGTTTCAGAATTACAGGAGTTGATTCCAGAGGCTTCGATTGGTTATGTTCATGGTAGAATGAGTGAAATCCAGTTGGAAAATACTCTACTAGACTTTATTGAGGGACAATACGATATCTTGGTGACGACTACCATTATTGAGACAGGGGTGGACATTCCAAATGCCAATACTTTGTTTATTGAAAATGCGGACCATATGGGTTTGTCAACCTTGTATCAGTTAAGAGGAAGAGTCGGTCGTAGTAATCGTATTGCTTATGCCTATCTCATGTATCGTCCAGAAAAATCAATCAGTGAAGTCTCTGAAAAGAGATTAGAGGCAATCAAAGGATTTACAGAATTGGGCTCTGGATTTAAGATTGCTATGCGAGATCTTTCGATTCGTGGAGCAGGGAATCTCCTAGGAAAATCCCAGTCTGGTTTCATTGATTCTGTTGGTTTTGAATTGTATTCACAGTTACTAGAGGAAGCTATTGCTAAACGAAACGGTAATGCTAACGCTAACACAAGAACCAAAGGGAATGCTGAGTTGATTTTGCAAATTGATGCCTATCTTCCTGATACTTATATTTCTGACCAACGACATAAGATTGAAATTTACAAGAAAATTCGTCAAATTGACAGCTGTGTCAATTATGAAGAGTTACAAGAGGAGTTGATAGACCGTTTTGGAGAATACCCAGATGTAGTTGCTTATCTTTTAGAGATTGGTTTAGTCAAGTCATATTTGGACAAGGTCTTTGTTCAACGTGTGGAAAGAAAAGATAATAAAATTACAATTCAATTTGAAAAAGTCACTCAACGACTGTTTTTAGCTCAAGATTATTTTAAATCTTTATCCGCAACGAACTTAAAAGCAGGCATCGCTGAGAATAAGGGATCAATGGAGCTTGTATTTGATGTCCGAAATAAGAAAGATTATGAAATTTTAGAAGGTCTGCTGATTTTTGGAGAAAGTTTATTAGAGATAAAAGAGTCTAAGAAAGAAAATTCCATTTGATATTTTTCTTCTATAAAGTAGATAAAAATGGTACAATAATAAGTTGAGGTAATAAGGATGAGATTAGACAAATATTTAAAAGTATCACGAATTATCAAGCGTCGTACAGTCGCAAAGGAAGTAGCAGATAAAGGCAGAATTAAGGTTAATGGAATCTTGGCCAAAAGTTCAACGGATTTGAAAGTTAATGACCAAGTTGAAATTCGCTTTGGCAATAAGTTGCTACTTGTAAAAGTACTGGAGATGAAAGATAGTACAAAAAAAGAAGATGCAGCAGGCATGTATGAAATTATCAGTGAAACACGGGTAGAAGAAAATGTCTAAAAATATTGTACAATTGAATAATTCTTTTATTCAAAATGAACACCAACGTCGTCGCTACCTGATGAAAGAACGACAAAAACGGAATCGTTTTATGGGGTGGGTATTGATTTTGATTATGCTATTATTTATCTTGCCAACTTTTAATTTAGCGCAGAGCTATCAGCAATTACTCCAAAGACGTCAGCAATTAGCAGACTTGCAAACTCAGTATCAAACCTTGAGTGATGAAAAGGATAAGGAGACAGCATTTGCTACCAAGTTGAAAGATGAGGATTATGCTGCCAAATATACACGAGCGAAGTACTATTATTCTAAGTCGAGGGAAATAGTTTATACGATTCCTGACTTGCTTCAAAGGTGATAAAATGGAAAATTTATTAGATGTAATTGAGCAATTTTTGAGTTTATCAGATGAAAAGCTGGAAGAATTGGCTGATAAAAATCAATTATTGCGTTTACAAGAAGAAAAGGAAAGGAAGAATGCGTAAATTCTTAATTATTTTGTTGCTACCGAGTTTTTTGACCATCTCAAAAGTCGTTAGCACAGAAAAAGAAGTCGTCTATACTTCGAAAGAAATTTATTACCTTTCACAATCTGACTTTGGTATTTATTTTAGAGAAAAGCTAAGTTCTCCTATGGTTTATGGAGAAGTTCCTGTCTATGCGAATGAAGATTTAGTAGTGGAATCTGGAAAATTGACTCCTAAAACAAGTTTTCAAATAACCGAGTGGCGCTTAAATAAACAAGGAATTCCGGTATTTAAGCTATCAAATCATCAATTTATAGCTGCGGACAAACGATTTTTATATGATCAGTCAGAGGTAACTTCAACAATAAAAAAAGTATGGTTAGAATCTGACTTTAAACTGTATAATAGCCCTTATGATTTAAAAGAAGTGAAATCATCCTTATCAGCTTATTCGCAAGTATCAATCGACAAAACCATGTTTGTAGAAGGAAGAGAATTTCTACATATTAATCAGGTTGGATGGGTAGCTAAAGAATCAACTTCTGAAGAAGATAATCGGATGAGTAAAGTCCAAGAAATGTTATCGGAAAAATATCAGAAGGATTCATTCTCTATTTATGTTAAGCAACTGACTACTGGAAAAGAAGCAGGTATCAATCAAGATGAAAAGATGTATGCAGCTAGCGTTTTGAAACTCCCTTATCTCTATTATGCGCAAGAAAAAATAAATGATGGTCTTTATCAGTTAGATACGACTGTAAAATACGTATCTGCAGTCAATGATTTTCCAGGTTCTTATAAACCAGAGGGAAGTGGTAGTCTTCCTAAAAAAGAGGATAATAAAGAGTATTCTCTCAAGGACTTAATCACAAAAGTATCTAAAGAATCTGATAATGTAGCTCATAATCTATTGGGTTATTACATTTCAAACCAATCTGATGCCACATTCAAATCCAAGATGTCTGCTATTATGGGAGATGATTGGAATCCAAAAGAAAAATTGATTTCTTCCAAGATGGCCGGGAAGGTCATGGAAGCTATTTATAATCAAAATGGATTTGTGCTAGAGTCTTTGACTAAAACAGATTTTGATAATCAGCGAATTGCCAAAGGTGTTTCTGTGAAGGTAGCTCATAAAATTGGGGATGCGGACGAATTTAAGCATGATACGGGTGTTATCTACGCAGATTTTCCATTTATTCTTTCTATTTTCACTAAGAATTCTGATTATGATACGATTTCTCAGATAGCCAAGGATGTTTATGAGGTTCTAAAATGAGAGAACAAGATTTTTTAAATCATTTTCTCAAGAGAGGATATTTTAAAAAGCATACTAAGGTGGTGCTAGCTCTTTCTGGTGGATTAGATTCTATGTTTCTATTTAAGGTATTGTTTACTTATCAAAAAGAGTTAGAGATTGAATTGATTCTGGCTCATGTGAATCATAAGCAGAGAATTGAATCAGATTGGGAAGAACAGGAATTAAGGAAGTTGGCTGCTGAATCTGGACTTCCTATTTATGTCAGCAATTTTTCAGGAGAATTTTCAGAAGCGCGTGCACGAAATTTTCGCTATGATTTTTTTCAAGAGGTCATGAAAAAGACAGGTGCGACAGCCTTAGTCACTGCCCACCATGCGGATGACCAGGTGGAAACGATTTTGATGCGCTTGATTCGAGGTACTCGCTTGCGCTATCTATCAGGAATTAAGGAGAAGCAAGTAGTCGGAGAGATAGAAATCATTCGTCCCTTCTTGCATTTTCAGAAAAAAGACTTTCCATCAATTTTTCACTTTGAAGATACATCAAATCAGGAGAATCATTATTTTCGAAATCGTATTCGAAACTCTTACTTACCAGAATTGGAAAAAGAAAATCCTCGATTTAGGGATGCAATCTTAGGCATTGGCAATGAAATTTTAGATTATGATTTGGCAATAGCTGAATTATCTAACAATATTAATGTGGAAGATTTACAGCAGTTATTTTCTTACTCTGAGTCTACACAAAGAGTTTTACTTCAAACTTATCTGAATCGTTTTCCAGATTTGAATCTTACAAAAGCTCAGTTTGCTGAAGTTCAGCAGATTTTAAAATCTAAAAGCCAGTATCGTCATCCGATTAAAAATGGCTATGAATTGATAAAAGAGTACCAACAGTTTCAGATTTGTAAAATCAGTCCGCAGGCTGATGAAAAGGAAGATGAACTTGTGTTACACTATCAAAATCAGGTAGCTTATCAAGGATATTTATTTTCTTTTGGACTTCCATTAGAAGGTGAATCAATTCAACAAATACCTGTTTCACGTGAAACATCCATACACATTCGTCATCGAAAAACAGGAGATGTTTTGATTCAAAATGGGCATAGAAAAAAACTCAGACGTTTATTTATTGATTTGAAAATCCCTATGGAAAAGCGAAAATCTGCTCTGATTATTGAGCAATTTGGTGAAATTGTCTCAATTTTGGGAATTGCGACCAGTAATTTGAGTAAAAACACGAAAAATGATATAATGAACACTGTACTTTATATAGAAAAAATAGATAGGTAAAAAAATGTTAGAAAACGATATTAAAAAAATTCTCGTTTCACACGATGAAATTACAGAAGCTGCTAAAAAATTAGGTGCTCAACTCACTAAAGACTATGCAGGAAAAAATCCAATCTTAGTCGGGATTTTAAAAGGATCTATTCCTTTTATGGCTGAATTGGTTAAACATATTGATACACATATTGAAATGGACTTCATGATGGTTTCTAGCTACCATGGTGGAACAGCAAGTAGTGGTGTTATCAATATTAAACAAGATGTGACTCAAGATATCAAAGGAAGACATGTTCTATTTGTAGAAGATATCATTGATACAGGTCAAACTTTGAAGAATTTGCGAGATATGTTTATTGCAAGAGAAGCAGCTTCTGTTAAGATTGCAACCTTGTTGGATAAACCAGAAGGACGTGTTGTAGAAATTGAGGCAGACTATACCTGCTTTACTATCCCAAATGAGTTTGTAGTAGGTTATGGTTTAGACTACAAAGAAAATTATCGTAATCTTCCTTATGTTGGAGTATTGAAAGAAGAAGTGTATTCAAATTAGAAAGAATAATTTTTAATGAAAAAACAAAATAATGGTTTAATTAAAAATCCATTTCTATGGTTATTACTTATTTTTTTCCTAGTTACAGCTTACCAGTATTTTAGTACAGGTAGTGTTGCAGGGAAAAGTGAGCAAATTAATTATACAGAATTGGTAAAAGAAATTACCGATGACAATGTAAAAGAATTAACCTACCAACCAAATGGCAGTGTTATCGAAGTTTCGGGTGTTTATAAAAATCCTAAAACAAGTAGAGAAGAAACAGGCATTCAGTTTTTCACGCCATCTGTTACTAAGGTAGAGAAATTTACCAGCACTATTCTTCCTGCAGATACTACCGTATCAGAATTGCAAAAACTTGCTACTGACCATAAAGCAGAAGTAACTGTTAAGCATGAAAGTTCAAGTGGTATGTGGATTAATCTACTCGTATCCATTGTGCCATTTGGAATTCTATTCTTCTTCCTATTCTCTATGATGGGAAATATGGGAGGAGGAAATGGCCGTAATCCAATGAGTTTTGGACGTAGTAAGGCTAAAGCTGCAAATAAAGAAGATATTAAAGTAAGATTTTCAGATGTTGCTGGAGCTGAGGAAGAAAAACAAGAACTAGTTGAAGTTGTTGAATTCTTAAAAGATCCAAAACGATTTACAAAACTTGGGGCTCGTATTCCAGCAGGTGTCCTTCTGGAGGGACCTCCGGGAACAGGTAAAACTTTGCTTGCTAAAGCAGTCGCCGGAGAAGCAGGTGTTCCATTCTTGAGTATCTCAGGTTCTGATTTTGTAGAAATGTTTGTCGGAGTTGGAGCTAGTCGTGTTCGTTCTCTTTTTGAAGATGCCAAAAAAGCAGCGCCAGCTATCATCTTTATCGATGAAATTGATGCTGTTGGTCGCCAACGTGGTGTCGGCCTCGGTGGAGGAAATGATGAACGTGAGCAAACCTTGAACCAACTCTTGATTGAGATGGATGGTTTTGAGGGAAATGAAGGGATTATCGTCATTGCTGCGACAAACCGTTCAGATGTACTAGACCCTGCCCTTTTACGTCCAGGACGTTTTGATAGAAAAGTATTGGTTGGTCGCCCTGATGTTAAAGGTCGTGAAGCAATCTTGAAAGTTCATGCTAAGAACAAGCCTTTAGCAGAAGATGTTGATTTGAAATTAGTGGCTCAACAAACTCCAGGCTTTGTTGGTGCTGATTTAGAGAATGTCTTGAATGAAGCAGCCTTGGTTGCTGCTCGTCGCAATAAATCGATAATTGATGCTTCAGATATTGATGAAGCAGAAGATAGAGTGATTGCTGGACCTTCTAAGAAAGATAAGACAGTTTCACAAAAAGAACGTGAATTGGTTGCCTACCATGAGGCAGGACATACCATTGTTGGCCTAGTCTTATCGAATGCCCGCGTTGTTCATAAGGTTACAATTGTACCAAGAGGCCGTGCAGGCGGATACATGATTGCACTTCCTAAAGAAGATCAAATGCTTCTATCTAAAGAAGATATGAAAGAGCAATTGGCTGGCTTAATGGGTGGACGTGTAGCTGAAGAAATTATCTTTAATGTCCAAACTACAGGAGCTTCAAACGACTTTGAACAGGCGACACAAATGGCGCGTGCAATGGTTACAGAGTACGGTATGAGTGAAAAACTTGGCCCAGTACAATATGAAGGAAATCATGCTATGTTTGGTGCACAGAGTCCTCAAAAATCAATTTCAGAACAAACAGCTTATGAAATTGACGAAGAGGTTCGTTTATTATTGAATGAAGCACGAAATAAAGCTGCTGAAATTATTCAGTCAAATCGTGAAACTCACAAGTTGATTGCAGAAGCACTATTGAAATACGAAACATTGGATAGTACACAAATTAAATCTCTCTATGAAACAGGAAAGATGCCTGAAGCAGTAGAAGAGGAATCTCATGCATTATCTTATGATGAAGTAAAGTCAAAAATGAATGATGAAAAATAACCCAAAGAGAGGCAAGACCTCTCTTTTTTGTGCAGTTGAGGAGCTAAAGGGTGCAGAATGGATGAAATGTACCAAAAGTGTTTCTAATCTGTTAGACTGTATCTAGAAAGGGGAAAATTATGATTAAAGAATTGTATGAAGAAGTCCAAGGGACTGTGTATAAGTGTAGAAATGAATATTACCTTCATTTATGGGAATTGTCGGATTGGGACCAAGAGGGAATGATATGTCTATATGAATTGATTAGTAAAGAAGAAGGATTAGTAGAAGATATCTCTCGTTTAAGGAAATATTTTAAGACTAAGTTTCGGAATCGAATTCTAGACTATATCCGTAAACAAGAAAGCTACAAACGAAGATATAATAAAGAACCATATGAAGAAGTAGGTGAGATTAGTCATCGTATAAGCGAGGGAGGTCTGTGGATAGATGACTATTATCTCTTTTATGAAACACTAAGAGATTATAGAAACAAACAAAGTAAAGAGAAACAAGAAGAGCTAGAACGCATTTTAAGAAATGAACGATTCCGAGGGCGTCAAAGAGTGTTAAGAGACTTACGTATTGTGTTTAAAGAGTTTGACATCCGTAGCCGGTAAGAAGCAATGCAAAAAAATGAAAAAAATAGGAAAAGGTGTGTCAATCGAAAGTGATGATGCCCCAAAAAATGGTGAGATTGAGGGCAATTATTTTGCTTTCATTTGACACGAGGAACCCTTGAAGCTGTTTTTTCAGCTAAACCAAGGCTAGTCTTAGCCTTGGCTCTCTAGCCTCACAACTCCAAGCCTCTTATCAAATGAAATGCTTGTCTTAGACTCCTTACTTTCTCTCTCCTAAATGTAAGGGATAGAGTGATTTCCTTTAAGGAACAGCTTCCCATTTAGCGAGAAATAGATTATACTTGTAGCTGAGGAGAATGAAGCTCCTCACTAGTAAACTCTTCATAATCCTTTTTATTTTTCTGAAGATATTGTTTGAAAGATGTGAGTTTCCACGGATGGGTTTGTGGAGGGACATACTTGCGTCTTTCTTTTTTTGTTCTGGTTCTGATTCAAAGTTTTTCGAATAGAGTTCATGAACTAGTAGCTCCTTTGTGTGATAGATCTTGTCAGCGATATTGAGGTAGATGTCACCGTCAACTTCTTTTATAACGAATGCTTTCGTCTTTCTGCTGAAGTAGACTTCTTTTCCTTGTTCAACAGGGATATAGCAACGATTTTGGAATCGGATATGGTGTCCACTATCGACGACTCTCTCCGCCAGTCTAGCCAGAATGAGATTTCGTTCAGAGGGCTTAGGAGCCTCCTCAAAGACAGAGAGTTTTGTCTTGTTTCCAAACTGTTCATTAAAGGTTTGAATGTAGGAAAGAAGGAAAGTATTGGCTTCTTCCAAGGTATGAATATTGTTTCGTTCCAGTTCAATAGGCAGGCGAGATTGTAGTGCCTGATTGAGTCTTTCGACTCTCCCTTTAGCTTGAGGGATAGCGGTTGTCTCAAGGAGAATCCCCAGTTGGTGACAGGCGTATCCGAATTGTGTATGGGTATCGTCCTCCATTTTCTTAGAGTTGGAGATTTGATAGGTAAAGACTGTTCTTTTATCTGTTTTGATTTGAAGGGGAATGCCGTGGTTGTCTAAAATTTGTTCGAGGACATGATAGTAAGCATTCAAGGTCTCTTGTTTATCAAAATAAGCCCCTAGGATATTGCCAGAAGCATCATCAATGGCTAGGTGTAAGTTAGAGGTTTCTGCTCCAAACCAGGCATGAGGGCTAGCCTCCATTTAGATGACTTCTCGCCAAAAAATTGTAAAAAGTTTAAAAAAAATTAGAAAAAGGTGTTGACAAGTCTGAAAAAGTCGGTATAATAGTAAGAGTTGAAAATAACAACTCTGGTCCGTTGGTCAAGGGGTTAAGACACCGCCTTTTCACGGCGGTAACACGGGTTCGAATCCCGTACGGACTATAGTATGTTGCGGTTGTAACACTTGATGAAAAAAAGATTAAAAAAGTTTCAAAAAAGTGTTGACAAGCGAAAGTGATTGTGATATACTAATATAGTTGTCGCTTGAGAGAAGCGAGTGACAAAGAGGTCGGGAGAGGGTCGTGTGGGGGAAG
>NZ_VMMR01000080.1:0-2071 GCF_013277285.1 Streptococcus sp. 339
ACCATCATTTCAGGAGAAATCTTTTGGTTATGATAGTGGAGAATCTTTTCCTTTAGTTCCTTGGTCAATCTTGATTTCTTGACCGAGCGCTTGCGATTATTTTCATAAGCCTGTTGAGCATAGTCGGCAGAATAAACCTCTTTAAAGCGTCCTTTTCCAAGACATTGTCGGACTGTCCCACGCTTGATTTCAGTATGGATAGTTTGAGGAGCTTTTCCAAGTAAAGAGGCGATTTCTCTATTTGATTTCCCTTCCTTTTTCCATCGTTCGATTAAGCGACGGCTATCGATTGTCAAATGTTTGGCTTTTGTAGTATAATGGTTTTGCATCTCTGTGCCTTTCTTGTGTTTGTGATTGAACAACAAGTATAACACAGAGGTGTTTTCTTATGCCTAGAAGAGCTTTCATTTGACAAGAGGAACCCTTGAAGCAGTTTTGTCAGCTAAACCAAGGCTAATCTTAGCCTTGGCTTGTCAGCCTAACAGCATCAAGCCTCTTATCAAATGAAATCGAGTGCTAGCTATCAGCTAGTTGAACCATCTAATTTTTAGGAGGGCTGGGTGGCTAACTTCATTATAGAACTTTCAGTTAAATTTTTACCAAGAATAATTCACAAAAACGTTGTAAAACACTTGCAATTTAGCTGAAATTTGATAAAATAGTAAGGAAAGTTAGACTGTATTGCCTACTGTCTATCTATAAAATATATTTTATTGGAGGCTTTTACTCAAATGGCAAAAGAAAAATACGATCGTAGTAAACCACACGTTAACATTGGTACTATCGGACACGTTGACCACGGTAAAACTACCCTAACTGCAGCTATCACAACTGTTTTGGCACGTCGCTTGCCTTCATCAGTTAACCAACCTAAAGACTATGCGTCTATCGATGCTGCTCCAGAAGAACGCGAACGCGGTATCACAATCAACACTGCGCACGTTGAGTACGAAACTGAAAAACGTCACTACGCTCACATCGACGCTCCAGGACACGCGGACTACGTTAAAAACATGATCACTGGTGCCGCTCAAATGGACGGTGCTATCCTTGTAGTAGCTTCAACTGACGGACCAATGCCACAAACTCGTGAGCACATCCTTCTTTCACGTCAGGTTGGTGTTAAACACCTTATCGTCTTCATGAACAAAGTTGACTTGGTAGACGACGAAGAATTGCTTGAATTGGTTGAAATGGAAATCCGTGACCTATTGTCAGAATACGACTTCCCAGGTGACGATCTTCCAGTTATCCAAGGTTCAGCTCTTAAAGCTCTTGAAGGTGACTCTAAATACGAAGACATCGTTATGGAATTGATGAACACAGTTGATGAGTACATCCCAGAACCAGAACGTGACACTGACAAACCATTGCTTCTTCCAGTCGAAGACGTATTCTCAATCACTGGACGTGGTACAGTTGCTTCAGGACGTATCGACCGTGGTATCGTTAAAGTCAACGACGAAATCGAAATCGTTGGTATCAAAGAAGAAACTCAAAAAGCAGTTGTTACTGGTGTTGAAATGTTCCGTAAACAACTTGACGAAGGTCTTGCCGGAGATAACGTAGGTGTCCTTCTTCGTGGTGTTCAACGTGATGAAATCGAACGTGGACAAGTTATCGCTAAACCAGGTTCAATCAACCCACACACTAAATTCAAAGGTGAAGTCTACATCCTTACTAAAGAAGAGGGTGGACGTCACACTCCATTCTTCAACAACTACCGTCCACAATTCTACTTCCGTACTACTGACGTTACAGGTTCAATCGAACTTCCAGCAGGTACTGAAATGGTAATGCCTGGTGATAACGTGACAATCGACGTTGAGTTGATCCACCCAATCGCCGTAGAACAAGGTACTACATTCTCTATCCGTGAGGGTGGACGTACTGTTGGTTCAGGTATGGTTACAGAAATCGAAGCTTAATTCGATTTAGTTCCCAGAAGAACAATTATTTAAGTCAGACACTAAAAGAATCTTGCTTTGCAAGGTTCTTTTTTTCAGATATTGAACTAATACTCAATGAAAATCAAAGAGCAAACTAGGAAGCTAGCTGCAGGCTGCTCAAA
>NZ_VMMR01000081.1:0-10712 GCF_013277285.1 Streptococcus sp. 339
CTTTTAAAAGTGTTTTGATTGTTTGGATTTCTTCTTTAGTTGATTTCATATTACTATTATATAATGCTTTTTGATTTTAGTCTAGTATTAATCCCAATTTTCCATTATGAATACAATAGTAAATGGTTGAAATTCCCACGTTAACCCCTTTAGCCATAACCATCATTTCAGGAGAAAACTTTTGATTATGATAGTGGAGAATCTTTTCCTTTAGTTCTTTGGTTAAGCTTGATTTCTTGACCGAGCGCCTGCGATTGTTTTCATAAGACTGTTGAGCATAGTCGGTAGAATAAACCTCTTTGAAGCGCCCTTTTCCAAGACATTGTCAGACTGTCTCACGCTTGATTTCAGTGTGGATAGTTTGAGGAGCTTTTCCAAGCAAAGAGGCAATTTCTCTATTTGATTTTCCTTCTTTTGTTTGGCTTTTGTAGTATAATTGTCTTGCATCTCTGTGCCTTTCTTGTGTTTGTGGTTGAACAACAAGTATAACACAGAGGTGTTTTCTTATGCCTAGAAGAGCTTTCATTTTTTTCAAAAAAGGTTGAAAAAACACCTTTGTGAGATGAAATACCCTTCAAATACCGTATCTCCCAAGTGAAAATCTCACAAATTTCTTAAACTTTGAGTCAAACTTCACATATCTAATCCATATCGATAGTTGGACAGAACTCACTTCTATGGTATTATCCTATCCCCCTTCCAAATGTCAAGCAAAAATGACAAGTATTTTAGAAATAACTCGCCATTTCATTAACTTTCTACTATATTAAAAAAATGTGACCTCATAGCAAGGACTCAAACTCAGCGACGCTCATACCCAGCTGATGGCTGGCAACCTCGGAAGTCAGAAGTCCTTGGCGAACCATATCCAGAAAGGCAAAAAGTTTCCCACGTTCCAAGCCTTCTTCTCGCCCTTGTTCAATCCCTTCAGCTCGTCCACGTTCAAGACCACGCTCCAGTCCCTGTTCAATCCCCTCTGCACGACCACGCTCTAAGTCTTTTTCCTCCGCTTGTTCCAATGCATAGTCATGAGCGAGTAAGGCTTGTTCTTCACGCATACGTAGTTGACTAAACATTTTCCTGTCCTCCTCGGACCAGCTCTTGTAATCTAGCAGTTGGTCTGCTTGGCTGATGGCTCGCTCGGGGCGCTGGGTAAAGGGTTTATTCCCGAAAAACTCCAACCATGGCTTGCGAACGCTATCCTTGCTGGTTTCTCTGTATTTTTTAATTCCAAGAATACCATCTTGACTAGATGGTTTTCCTGTCCATTGTTTGTGATGGTTAAGACTTCACCTGTCGTTCCCTCTCGCATACTAAAGCTATGAAAAGCTTAATCATCCTGAAAGTAATTACTATCCACAATAGCTATTGCGTATACTGATGCGATGTGTTTATAACTTTGGTGAGCGTTTCCTTCTTATTGGCGAATTTTTTCTAGATTTTGATTGACCTGACTGCACAAGTAAGCCCACAGGAGATTGATGAAAAAATTCTGATGATGAACTTGAATTTCAATGATTACTTGGGTTCCATTATCCAACTCCACCAAGACATCAATACTGGTATAGAAATCTTGTGCTTAATAGGGCAGAGAAGGCAAGACGTGAATATTACTTCCCTCCAAAATGGTCACATTTTTGGCTGGTAAATCCAACATATCGCGGATAAATTGACAAGTGATTTCTGGATTGCTAAAGATTTTCTTAGCGTCCAAATCATTGGTTGAGCTAATGCCCGGATGTCTGAGAATCATTCTTTCTCTCCTTTCATTATAGCACATTTTTAAATCTAGGTTTGCTAGATTCACTGCTTCTATCTATAGTAAAATGAACCAAAAACAGTACACAATGTTGTATAATCTTCTTATGGCATATTCAATAGATTTTCGTAAAAAAGTTCTCGGCTATTGTGAGCGAACAGGTAGTATAACAAAAGCATCACAGGTTTTCCAAATCTCACGTAATACCATTTATGGCTGGTTAAGGCTAAAAGAGGGAACAGAAGAGCTAAACCATCAAGTAAAAGGAACAAAACCAAGAAAAGTTGATAAAGATAGACTTAAAAACTATCTTACTGACAATCCAGACGCTTATTTGACTGAAATAGCTTCTGAATTTGGCTGTCATCCAACTACTATCCACTATGCGCTCAAATTTATGGGGTACACTCGAAAAAAAAGAACCACACCTACTATGAACAAGACCCAGAAAAAGTATCCTTATTTCTTAAGAATTTTAATAGTTTAAAGCACTTAGCACCTGTTTATATTGATGAAACAGGATTCGATACTTACTTTTATCGAGAATATGGTTGCTCATCAAAAGGTCAGTTAATAGGAGGTAAAGTCTCTGGAAGAAGATATCAGGGGATTTCTTTGGTTGCAGGGCTAACAAATGGTGAGTTAATCGCTCCAATAACTTACCAAGAAACAATGACGAGCGACTTTTTTGAAGCTTGGTTTCAGAAATTTCTCTTACCGACATTAAATACACCCTCAGTTATTATTATGGATAATGCAAGATTCCAATAGAATAGCTAGAATAGAATTCTTGTGTGAAGAGTTTGGGCATAAACTTTTACCCCTTCCTCCCTACTCACCTGAGTACAATCCTATTGAGAAGACATGGGCTCATATCAAAAAGCATCTCAAAAAGGTATTACCAAGTTGCAATACCTTTTACGAGGCTCTTTTGTCTTGTTCTTGTTTCAATTGACTATATTTATTCGGAAAAAAGACGAAAAAACCTGAGAACCATCTCAGGCTTGGTCATTAAATTTTTTTCTCAATACCGAAAAGTGGAGAAAGTGGTCGTTTTTCATGAATACGTACGATAGCATCCCCTAGAAGATGAGCGATTGAAATCTGCTCAATCTTATCAATCAAACGCTCTTCTGGCAGATAGATAGTATCCAAAACAACCAATTTCTTAATAGCTGATTTTTGGATATTGTCCGTAGCAGGACCAGAAAGAACTGGGTGCGTACAGCTTGCATAGACTTCAACAGCACCAGCTTCCGCAAGAGCATCTGCCGCATGACAAATCGTTCCAGCAGTATCAATCATATCATCAATCAAGATACAAGTCTTGCCTTCAACCTTACCGATGATGTTCATAACTTCACTAGTATTCATCTTATCAACGCTACGACGTTTATCAATAATAGCGATAGATGTTTTCAAAAATTCTGCCAACTTACGAGCACGAGTCACCCCTCCATGGTCCGGGCTGACAACCACATAGTCAGAACCAACCATACCACGACGCTCAAAATAATCTGCAATCAGAGGAGCGCCCATCAAATGATCCACAGGAATATCAAAGAATCCTTGAATTTGCGCAGCATGCAAGTCGATGGTCAATAAACGATCCACTCCAGCTACTTCAAGCATATTTGCGACAAGTTTTGAAGTGATTGGCTCACGCGCTCTCGCCTTTCTATCCTGACGTGCATACCCATAGTAAGGCATGACAACATTGACAGATTCTGCACTCGCACGCTTCAAAGCATCCACCATAATCAAAATTTCAAGCAGATTGTCATTTACAGGCGAGCTAGTTGATTGTAGGATAAAGACGTGTTTCCCTCGGATTGATTCTTCGATGTTGACCTGAATCTCTCCATCTGAAAATTGGCGAACACTTGATTTCCCCAACTCTATCCCAATCTCCTGCGCCACACGTTCTGCCAATTCTTTATTAGAAGAAAGGGCAAACAGCTTTAAATCAGAAAAAGACATGATTTCCTCCGGTATATATGTATCGCTTGTGCTTTTCACAAGATTTTCCATCTACCATTGTAGCGCTTTTTGCACTATTTTTCAATCAAAAATAAAAGAAGGGCACCATATTTGTACCCTTGCATCATTCTTTTGAAAAATATTCTAGGTCATCAACTCATTGTGTTTCTCAACAAAGCAATAAGCATGATAAAAACCATAGAGAGCAATAGCCGTAACCACTGGAATCACTAAAGGCAACTCTGTCTCCAATTCAACAAAAGGAGAGTTAAACAAGAAGTGAGTTCCCAAGGCTAAACCTAGAAAAATAAGACCCTGTTTCTTGCCAACCTTCTGCCCTTTATAGGCTCTGTAAAGCAAGTAAACACCTACTACAGCTAGATCTGAAAAAGTCCAGTGAGAGGCAATTCCTGAGATGATACGCTCTAAAATTCGCGAAATAGTAAAGTCAAAGCCCTCTGGCAAATCCGTACGAATATAACCAATATCCTCAATCATTTGGAATCCCAAACCGGAAGCAATTCCAAGTAAAAACAAAGATTTTAATTTTCGCACAGGAATCAAAGCCAAAACAAAAACAAGTGTCAATAATTTCAAGGGTTCTTCTACCAAAGGAGCCACAATAGCACTTTCAAAGGCATTTAAAAATGGACTATCTGGGAAAAGCATACCCAGCAAATCATGGATATAGGTATTCGCAAAGCTAGATAACCAGCCTGAAAGGAACATCCCACCCAATAAAGACAAAATCAAGGCGTTCTTTGGGAATTCCCATTTTTTCCCAATACGGAAGAGAAAATAAAGAGCCGGAATCATGTAAAAGAGAGCTAGAAAGATAGAAACTCCCATTAGTCCATATTCCGCACCTGACCTCGAACCGTCCGTATAGTAGATGGTTTCATACTGTAAACCAATACATAGCAATAAAATAAAAATAAATAAAATACTGCTTTTCTTCATACACTTTCTTTCTAAATGAAGTATTTATAATTCTACGACTGTCATACTTCCTGTATCAACATTGTAAATGGCACCAAAGATAGTGACATCGTCTGGTATTAGGGGAGACTCGATAAGCAGTTGCATATCCTCGCGTACACTCTCTTCTATATCTTGGAAGGGCAAGAAGTCCTGGTCTGACACATCTACACCTAATTCCTCTTTTAAATACTCCTGAAAAGGTTCATTTTCAAAGGTCTGAGCACCACAGTCTGTATGGTGCAATACCACAATCTCTCTTGTCCCCATTTGTTGCTGGGAAATAACTAGCGAACGAATCATGTCTTCAGTCACTCGACCACCTGCATTCCGCAAGATATGAGCATCCCCAAGTGCCAAGCCCAGAGCTTGTGCAACGTGCAGACGAGAGTCCATACAGGTCACAATAGCTACTCTTGTTTTGGGTTTAAGTGGCAGATTTAACTGCCCATGTAAGGCAACATAAGCCTGATTAGCTTGCATAAACTGTTCAAAATACGACACGATTCCCTCCTTGAAAATTTGATAGTCAAATATTTCTCCTATCTTATCATTTTTAAGAGAATTTGTCACGGATTATGCAAAGACCTTTTTCAAAACTTCCTGAATCGTTGTCACGCCAATGACCTGAATTTCCTTAGGCAGAGTGATTCCTGTCAAGGAATTCTTAGGTACATAAATCTTAGTAAAGCCCAGTTTAGCAGCTTCGTTGATGCGTTGCTCAATACGATTCACGCGCCGAATCTCTCCTGTCAAACCAAGTTCTCCTACAAAACATTCCTGAGGATTAGTTGGCTTGTCTTTATAGCTCGAAGCAATAGCAACTGCAACAGCCAAGTCAATGGCAGGTTCATCCAATTTAACACCACCAGCAGATTTGAGATAGGCATCCTGATTTTGCAAGAGAAGCCCTGCACGCTTTTCTAAAACAGCCATAATCAAGCTAGCACGGTTAAAATCAAGGCCTGTCGTCGTACGCTTGGCATTTCCAAACATGGTCGGTGTCACCAAAGCCTGAACCTCCGCCAAAATCGGACGCGTCCCTTCCATGGTCACAACGATTGACGAACCAGTCGCTCCATCCAAACGCTCTTCTAGGAAAACTTGACTCGGATTAAGAACCTCAACCAAGCCACCTGACTGCATCTCAAAAATCCCAATCTCATTAGTGGAGCCAAAACGGTTTTTGACCGCTCTCAAAATACGAAAGGTATGGTGACGCTCCCCTTCAAAGTAAAGTACCGTATCCACCATATGCTCCAACATACGAGGCCCAGCTAATGTTCCTTCCTTGGTCACATGACCTACGATAAAGATGGCAATGTTATTGGTTTTAGCCAGCTGCATAAGTTCAGCCGTCACCTCACGCACCTGAGAAACAGAGCCCTGCACCCCTGAAATCTCAGGAGACATAATAGTCTGGATGGAGTCAATAATGAGAAAGTCTGGTTGGATACGCTCCACCTCAGCACGAACACTCTGCATATTGGTCTCTGCATAAAGATAAAACTCACTATCAATATCACCCAAGCGCTCTGCTCGTAGCTTGATTTGCTGAGCAGACTCCTCCCCACTGACGTAGAGAACAGTCCCCACTTGGGACAACTGGGTTGAGACTTGTAGGAGAAGGGTTGATTTCCCAATTCCAGGATCCCCACCTATGAGGACGAGACTTCCTGGTACCACTCCGCCTCCAAGTACACGGTTGAATTCCTCCATCTCTGTCTTGGTTCGATTGACATTGATGGAGGTCACTTCAGCCAGTTTCATGGGCTTGGTTTTCTCACCTGTTAAAGACACACGCGCATTTTTGACCTCGACAACCTCAACCTCTTCTACAAAAGAAGACCAAGACCCACAGTTGGGGCAACGCCCCAGATATTTAGGTGAATTATACCCACAATTTTGACATACAAATGTCGCTTTTTTCTTTGCGATGATAAACCTCTTTCTATATCTCTAATTCACACTCAACCACTTGGCAAAAATCAATCTTCTCATTTGGCACAAACTGGCGCATGAGCATTCGATGAGCAACAACTACCACAGTCTGATATTCTCGATACTTAGCCATACATGCTAGAAAACGAGACTTCATCTCCGCAGCTGTCTCATATCGAATAGGACTATTAGAAAGTAACTCCCCCTTATTTTCTAGAAACATAGTGCGAGCTTTTTCAAAATTATCTGTGCCACTTTCATAGACCTGCCATTCATGTAATAATGGCTCCACTCTCAAAGGAAGTCCCGTAGCACAAACCACATAAGAAGCCGTTTCTAAAGCTCTTGTGACTGCAGAAGATACGATTATTTCAGCTGAAAAGAGTAAAGGATTGGTGCTCAGTTCCTGAGCTTGCTGCCGTCCCTTCTCAGATAAGGGCGCCAAATCTATCCCAAATCCCGTATAAGAACGCTCCTCTAACTCACGATAATCTGGCTCCCCGTGACGTACAAAGATAATCTTCATTCTAGTGCCCTGTTGAACCAAATCCACCAGTTCGAACGCCATCAGCCGCATCGCCATCTGCAATTAAGAAAGGAGCAAAGACAGCCTGAACAATACGTTCTCCAACTTCAAGAACAACCTCTTGGTCTGTGATATTCTTCATCTGCGCAAAAATATGCCCCTCGTTTCCAGGATTTCCATAATAATCCCCATCAATAACGCCAACTGAATTAATTAAAACCAAGCCCTTCTTACGAGGGTTTGAAGAACGATCATATAGGTAGAGAACCTCTGTCGGTTGCATATAAGCCTTAACCCCTGTCGGAACCAATACAATCTCTCCTGGCGCAATAACCGTACGCACAGCAACCTTTAAGTCGTAACCAGCCGCATGAGCTGTCTCACGCTTGGGCAATAAATTCTCATCTGTAAAACTAGAAACCAATTCAAAACCACGAATTTTCATCATCTTCTCTTTTCTATTATCATTTATTCTAGATTATTCTATCTTATTTATTCGGAAAAAGCACGAAAAAAAGAGCACACAATTCAAATCGCTTAGGGCTGCTGGATTCCTCCCCTGACCCGCTTCACGCAGAACTGTTGCTCCACTATTTATTATATCACATTCCTATTCATTTTAAAAGCAAAATTATTTTTTCCGTCTATTTCTAAAAAAGTCCTGCATGATAGCTGCGCAGTCATCTTCCAAAATTCCTATTTCAACCTCTACACGATGGTTAAGACGCTCATCTGTCAAGATATCGTACAAACTTCCAGCAGCGCCAAATTTCTGGTTTTTAGCCCCATAGACCACGTTTGGAATACGGGCAAGCCCAATCGCCCCACTACACATGACACACGGCTCAATGGTCACAAAAAGTGTGCAGTCCAGCAAGCGCCAGCTCTCCTCACTCAAGTTCGCATCCTCTATGGCCATAATCTCCGCATGCATAACCGCTCGCTGCAGTTCCTCACGCGCATTATGCCCACGGCCAATGATTTCTCCGTCCTTGACAATCACACAACCAATTGGAATTTCATCGTGTTCAAGAGCAATCTCAGACTCTCTCAAAGCTTCCCTCATAAAGACTTCTTTTTCTTCAACTGTATAATTCATCAATTTCCCTTTTACTACTTATCGATTTTATTATTATATCATGAATCCCAAGACAAAAAAAGCCACCAAATGCGGTGACTTTATAGGGAGATTATTATGAAAAAGAAAAGTTTAGGATATTCGTTACAACAAGTTAGGAGGTCTTCTTGTAACTGTCTATAGTATACCCGACCTATCTTAAACAAATCTTAAAAATCTCTTAGGACCAAACACTTTCTAAAATATTTGTTTGTTCACGACCAGGACCCACTGAGAAAGTAGAAATACGAACGCCAACCAATTCACTCACACGACGAACATAGTTACGCGCATTCTCAGGAAGATACTCCAAATTACGAACTCCAGTAATATCTTCTGACCAACCTGGCAACTCTTCATAGATAGGTTTGCAACGCTTCAATTGCTCAAGACTAGCTGGATAGTAGTCAATACGTTGACCATCAAGATCATAGGCCACACAGATTTTCACAGTATCTAAACCACTCAAAACATCGATAGAGTTCAATGAAAGATTAGTAATACCAGAAACACGACGGCTATGGCGCATCACAACTGAGTCAAACCATCCCACACGACGTGGACGACCAGTTGTTGTACCATATTCATGACCTACTTCACGGATACGTTCTCCCACTTCATCAAACAACTCAGTTGGGAAAGGACCGTCTCCTACACGACTCGTATAGGCTTTACATACACCTACAACCTTGTCAATCTTACTTGGACCAACACCAGAACCAATTGTCACACCACCAGCCACAGGGTTTGAAGAAGTAACAAATGGATAGGTCCCTTGGTCAATATCTAGCATAACACCTTGTGCACCTTCAAAAAGCACACGTTTACCATTATCAAGCGCATCATTCAAAATGACGGACGTGTCTGTCACATATTTCTTGATTTGTTGACCATATTCGTAATATTCTTCAAAAATATCATCGAAGACGATAGCTTTACTATCATACAATTTTTCAAAAAGACGATTCTTTTCAGCAAGGTTACGTTCTAAACGCTCACGGAAAATGTCTTTATCCAAAAGATCGGCGATACGAATTCCCACACGAGCAGCCTTGTCCATATAAGCTGGACCAATTCCCTTGATTGTAGTCCCAATCTTATTGTCGCCCTTAGCTTCTTCTTGCAAACGATCTAACTCGATATGATAAGGCAAAATGACATGCGCGCGATCAGAAATACGCAAGTTATCAGTTGTAACACCTTCCTCATGAAGATAGCTCAACTCTTTTACAAGAGATTTAGGATTTACAACCATACCATTCCCAATAACAGAGATTTTTTCAGGGAAGAAAATCCCAGATGGAATCAAGTGCAATTTAAACTTCTTACCATCAATCACAATCGTGTGACCTGCATTATCACCACCTTGGTAACGTGCAATCACTTCTGCATTCGCTGAAAGGAAGTCTGTAATCTTCCCTTTACCTTCATCACCCCATTGGGTACCTACAACAACAACTGAAGTCATAATCTTGTCTGAGCCCTCAGGCTCTTCCTTTCTCACATACATGGCAGGACTCTCACCTGCAATTATATCTTACAATTTATTATAAGAAAAAATCGCCTTTTTATCAAGAAGAAACAATAGAAAGATTTGCTATTTCCAACTATTAAAAAATGATTTAGAAAAATAAGCAGCTATTTATTATTATCTTTCCATAAAAAAGTAAATTTGTTCGGAAATTAACTCAGACTATCTCAACAAGAAATAAAACCTTGTTTCATTATCATCTTTTCAAGATACAAACGATAAGCAACACGATAATGGTAAACGATAAAATCCCTACGACACCCAATACCATATCTCACTAAATAATAAATTAAAAATTTAAAATGAAAATGTTCCCAGTCAAAATGATCACCAAATACAGTACCATACTCTTCTTCAATATTTCTATAAAAATCCGCCATCTGCTCATAAATTTTTTGTAACATGATCAAATACTCCTTTTCTTTTTTATGAACTTATTCTAACAAAAAATTTTAATTAATCATTAATAATTCCTGAATTGTACAAATACCAACCTCAATAAGATAAAAAATAGGAAAAGTTGACAGAATAGGAACAAATTTACTACCTAAATTAGACTATTATAGACCTTATTAACTGCGTTAAATACTAAAAGAGAGTTGAGGTAAAAATCTTAAAATAAGAAAAACGCATAGTATAGTTGCTTAGTTTCAAACAAGCATGCTATAATAAAGCTATGGCATATAGTACAGATTTTAAACAGCGAGCATTAGATTACATCAAAGAGGGGCACAGCCATGTCGAGGCAGCCAAGGTTTTTGATGTCGGCGTCAGAACTCTCTTCACATGGAAAAAGAACTTACGTGAACAAGGACACTTAGAGATGAAAAAGCGAGTCGTCAAAAACCGAAAGATTCCTTTAGAGGAATTGAAAGCCTTT
>NZ_VMMR01000082.1:0-30489 GCF_013277285.1 Streptococcus sp. 339
CTCTATCTCAGCCATTCTCCTTGCTGCAGCGGCTGCTATGGCATCTACCGCCATGTCTGTTCCTATTGGATTCACATCGCCTATAGCTTTAGTTCCCTCAGTTTCCTGCTTGGTAACTTCATCTTGGGTCTGAGCATCCGTGATGGCTTGTTTAGCTTTGTCCGCTTCCGCTTGGGCTTGTTTCTTAGCCGCCTCTTTTTCTCTTGGACTTAGCTTGTTATTGTTGTCAATCTCTGTTTCTTTTTCTTTAAGCTTATCTTCTATTGCTTTTGTAGCTTTGTCTTTTATTTGCTGCTCTTCGTTCAACTGTCTCTGTTTTTCTAGTGCATCTCTCACCACTGTTTTATAATCACCAGTACTAGCTCCAAAATCAATCTTCTCCTTAATTTTTTGCAATCTTACATCATAATCAGCCTGGGTTTCAGGAGTAGACCATTTTGTATCTTCTTCTTTTTGTTGGGTTAATTTATTATAAACTTTTTGAGATAAATCCTTGGCTACTTCTCTAGTATCCTGAGTAACCTTAAATCCTTCTCCGGTAACTGGTAAAGCATAATGTTGCCAAGGAACTTGGTATCCCATACCTAGATGTTGATTATCAGCTGAACTAATACTAACTGTATAATCAGTATAACCTTGAGGTATATTAATTAGTTTACTCTTAAATTTTCCAGGAATACCCTGTGGTCTATTTCCATTTTTTTCTAACTCAGCATTATAAGTAGATGTCTCTGTATGTGAACGTAACGTACTAAAATATTGTTTATTCTTATCCTCTGTTGCTTTTGTTACTGTCATGTTCTCATTTGTTAAATTTTTAGAAGGATCAAACGTAACTGTATAAAGTATCTTTTCTGCACCATCTTTGTTAGCTTTCAGTTCAACTTTATAATTTGCTTTCCTCCCATCAATATCTCCAGTATATCCTGTTTTAAATTCAATAGTTACGTTTGATCCTACCTGTTGTCCATAAACTTTAAATGTTTTTTCAATCCCATTAAAGCCCTTCAAACCTTTAGAAATACCATTTGATTCATCATCAGTTTTATAGTTTGTTCCATCAAATGTTTGTTCATTTTTATTTTTTTGAGTTCTTACCTTGGATAAAAAGAGTGCATAATTATTGCTACGATCAAACACAGACTCTTTAACCCACGTCCAATAATGCATAGTATCACCATTAGACGAACGCACCGTATTCACAGTTTCAATAGGAAAGACCCCTCTATCTGTCTTTTTTGCAACAGCAAATTTTCCGCCATTAACTGCCTTCCAACCACCAAATTCACCAAATTCCCTCACTTCACCTTGATTTATAGTTTTGGTATTACCAACTTGGTCTATGTTAGCAAGTTTTTTCTCATTCTCTACTGTTTCAGGTAGTTCTTGTAATTTGTTCGCCAATGTATCTACACTTGCACCATCCCCTGGAGCTTCATAAGTCTGATGTGCATCTGGATCGGCATCGGCTGCAGTCGCTGTTGGGGCAGGGTCTGCATCACGTCTTTTACGTACTTTTGGCTTGCTGCTTGCTTCTTCTGATCTTGTACCTTCACCTTCAGATTTTGGAGAGCTAGAGTCCCCACTCACAGAGTCTTCATCCGATTGAGTCTTTGTTGTAGTTTCGCTTCTCTCAGATGAGTTGGCTTCTTCCTCTTTGGTCTCTGGATGACTATCTTGCTTGCCTTCATCCCCTGCTTCAGTATTGGTTGCAGATCCTTGTTCCTTTGCAGCAGGAGCAGCGTAGGTTAGCTGTGGATCCTCTGATTTTTTCTCTGTTTCCGAATCCTTATCAGCTGCCACCTCCTCATTTGACTGTATGGCCTGCGCTTCCGCAGCAGATACCGCTCCACTTCCCATAAAGAGATAGAGCGCCGCCACGGCTACCGAGGCCGCTCCAAAACTAACCTTCCGAATCGAAAAACGTAATTGTTTTTCTCTATCGTCCTTCTCACTATAAAACATATTAGATGTTCCCCTTTTTAGTTTAAATTTTTTCAAGTGTAATTACTGACTCCATAACTGTAACACAATGCAAAGGTTTGCCTTGTGAATCAAAAATGCACTCAATCATTCAACCTGATATGACTAAACTATTATACCTTAAATTACTTTAAAAAGATAATCATTTGACTTCTTTATCTCACTTAGTACCAAGAAAAAGACAGCCCATCCATATATATGGATGGGCTCTACAAAGCTATTCTATCAAGCTTCCTGACGATTCTGTCTTGAGAAACATATACAAATCAAGGTTTTATTACAATTTGATAACATTTTAGTTACAGTTTATTTCGAAGTGTTTCCCCCTGATGTTAAGCACATCAAAAGCTAATTGATAAAAACAAATCCTAGCATTGTATGATTAAAAAGCCGCTCTTCTGTAGTAGCCACGCCATACCCTCTTTTTTATCATTTATGGATAAAACTAAATCATAGGCCAGTTTATAGATTCTAACCCCTTGCTTAGGGATTCGTATAGATTAGATTATTAGCTAGCCAGCTCCAGTTTTTCTAAGATCACTACTTCTCTTAGGCTTACTTGATTTACAAATGACCTAACTAGCTAACTCCGAAATCACTATATTTTATCGAACCCTATCTAGGAGATAGAGAGTTACAAAAAACTCCAACCATGGCTTGCGAACCTTGTCTTTGCTGGTTTCTCTGTATTTTTTAGGGCTTATTTGTATTTTTTCAATAGCTCCTCAAACTCAGCGACGGTTATGCCCAACTGCTGGCTAGCAACCTCAGAAGTCAGAAGACCTTGGCGGACTAGATTTACTAAACCTACTTTTAATCCCTGTTCAAGCCCCTCTGCACGACCTCTCTCCAACCCTTTTTCTTCAGCTTGTTCCAAGGCATAGTCCTGTGCTAATAAGGCTTGTTCTTCTCGCATACGTAGTTGACTAAACATCTCCCTGTCCTCCTCGGACCAGCTCTTGTAATCTAGCAGTTGGTCTGCTTGGCTGATGGCTCGCTCAGGTTCTTGGGTAAAGGGTTTATTCCCGAAAAACTCCAACCATGGCTTGCGAACCTCGTCTTTGCTGGTTTCTCTGTATTTTTTTAGTTCCAAGAATGCCATCTTAACCAGATGGTTTTCCTGTCCATTGTTTGTAATTGTTAAAACCTCACCTGTCCTATCCTCTCGCATGCTAAAACTATGAAAAGCCAAGTCATCTGAGAAGTAGTTACTATCCACAATTGCGATAGCGTATACTGGTGAGATGTGTTTATAACTCTGATGAGTATCACCTTCTCGTTGACGAATTTTTTCAAGATTTTGATTGACCTGACTGCAAAGGTAAGCCCACAGGCGATTGATGAAAAAATTCTGATGATGGACTTGAATCTCAATGATTACTTGAGTACCATTATCTAGTTCAGCTAAAACATCTATACTGGTATAGAAATCCTGAGCCGAGTAGGGCAGGGAAGGCAAGACGTGAATGTTACTTCCCTCCAAAATGGTCACATTTTTGGCTGGTAAATCCAGCATATCGCGAATAAATTGACAAGTGATTTCCGGATTGCTAAAAATCTTCTTAGCAACCAAATCATTGGTCGGGCTAATGCCCGGATGACGTACAGTCATATTGCTTCTCCTTTCATTATAGCACATTTTTTAATCTAGATTTGATTATTCTATTTATTTATTCGAAAAAGAGAGGAAAATACAGTCAAGATATGGTCACAAATTTAAAATTTTATAGTGAAATGAAAAAATAAGAACAGGGCAAATCTATCAGGACAGTCAAATCTATTTCTAACAATGTTTTAAAAGTAGAGGTGTACTATTCTAGTTTCAATCTACTATACCATTATTTTCTCCGATTTCTTGATAGTTTATAAAAAAGCAGGCCATTAAAGCCTGCTTTACTATTGATTCTTATATACATTTCCTGTGAACAAGGAAAGGCATTTCTGATAACTTATTCTTCATCCATGCTCAAGACGCTGAGGAAGGCTTCTTGTGGGACTTCAACTGATCCAATAGCTTTCATACGTTTCTTACCAGCTTTTTGTTTTTCAAGGAGTTTACGTTTACGAGAAACATCACCACCATAACATTTAGCAAGTACGTTCTTACGAAGGGCCTTAATATCAGTACGAGCGACAATCTTGTGTCCAATTGCTGCTTGGATTGGAACCTCAAATTGTTGGCGAGGGATGATTTTCTTGAGCTTATCAACGATGAGTTTCCCACGTTCGTAGGCAAAATCCTTGTGAACGATAAAGCTGAGGGCATCCACCTTGTCTCCGTTGAGAAGGATATCCATTTTCACCAGCTTAGATGGGCGATATTCTGACAATTCGTAGTCAAAGCTTGCATAACCACGTGTCGAAGACTTAAGTTTATCAAAGAAGTCAAAGACAATTTCAGCAAGAGGAATTTGATAGATAACATTGACACGGTTATCATCAATATAGTCCATAGTCACAAAGTCCCCACGCTTACGCTGAGCTAGCTCCATTACTGCTCCGACGAACTCCTGTGGTACCATGATTTGCGCCTTGACATAAGGCTCTTCAATGGTCGCAATCTTAGTTGGGTCTGGAAACTCAGATGGGTTAGACACATCCATAGACTCACCGTCGGTCAAATTAACTTTGTAAATAACAGACGGAGCTGTCATGATGAGGTCAATATTGAACTCACGCTCTAAACGTTCCTGGATAACATCCATATGGAGAAGTCCAAGAAATCCACAACGGAAACCAAATCCAAGTGCCTGAGATGTTTCTGGTTCAAACTGAAGACTAGCATCATTCAGTTGCAATTTTTCAAGGGCTTCACGCAGGTCATTGTACTTGTTTGACTCGATAGGATAGAGACCCGCAAAGACCATAGGATTCATCTGCTTGTAGCCATGTAATGGCTCTGTTGCAGGATTGGTTGCCAAGGTAACGGTATCCCCCACACGAGTATCCTGAACCGTCTTGATAGAAGCCGCAATATAACCAACGTCCCCAGTCGCAAGAAAATCACGACCAACTGCTTTGGGTGTAAAAATACCGACTTCGGTCACATCAAAGGTCTTGCCATTGCTCATAAGCTGAATCTTATCGCCAGGTTTAACCACTCCATCCATGACACGCACTTGAAGAATAACTCCACGGTAAGCATCGTAAACAGAGTCGAAAATCAAGGCTTTTAGTGGTGCCGTCACATCACCCGTTGGTGCTGGCACTTTTTCTACGATTTGCTCAAGAATTTCTTCAATCCCAATACCAGCCTTGGCAGATGCTAAGACTGCTTCACTGGCATCCAAACCAATGACATCTTCAATCTCCGTACGCACGCGCTCAGGGTCTGCAGCAGGCAGGTCAATTTTGTTAATGACAGGCATGATTTCCAAATCATTGTCCAAGGCCAGATAAACGTTGGCAAGGGTTTGAGCCTCAATCCCTTGGGCAGCATCGACCACCAAAATCGCTCCCTCACAGGCAGCTAGCGAACGGGAAACTTCATAGGTGAAGTCTACGTGTCCTGGTGTGTCAATCAAGTGAAAAATATAAGTTTCCCCGTCTTTTGCAGTGTAATTGAGCTCGATGGCATTTAACTTAATGGTAATCCCACGTTCCCGTTCTAAATCCATACTATCCAAAAGCTGAGCTTGCATTTCACGACTGGAGACTGTCTCAGTTTTTTCCAAAATGCGGTCTGCTAGAGTTGATTTTCCGTGGTCAATATGGGCGATAATAGAGAAGTTACGGATCTTCTCCTGTCGTTTTTTCAATTCTTCTAAGTTCATGATTCTCTTCCTTTCAGGGTATCTATTTATTATAAATTGTTTTTGACATTTTGACAAGACCATCCCCTGCTAGGAGTACTAATCTTCAGCGACAAAGCCGTCATTCTCAATAAAGTGATGTTCTGTCATCCCTTGATCTGTAAAGACAATCCCGTGAAGGACACCACCATAGACAGCTCCTCCATCCATCCCAATCTTGCCATCTTCTGTAGTCCAAAGCTCAGCAGTACCTCGCTCTTGCTTTAACAAACCATAGACCGGTGTATGACCAAAGACAATGATTTTTCCAGTATGATTTTCTGCTTCGTGGAATGGTTTTCTAAGCCATACTTTCTTGTAATCTGTAGTTTCATGCCAGTCGTCCAAGGTCAAATCAATACCTGCGTGAACGAAGATATACTTGTCTGTCTCTACCACAAATGGCATTTGACGAATGAATTCGACCAAGTCTGCCGCTTCAGTAGCAACCCGCTTGGCATCCTCAATCCCGTCAACTGGGGCATCCAAGGGACGACCTAGGATAGAGTTAATAGTTGTATCACCACCATTACGACGATAGTGGTCATAGCTTTCTTCTGGATCATCTAGCCATGTCAAAAACATATACTCGTGGTTTCCTGACAAACAGATAGCCCCTTGATTATCCACCAAGTCCTTGACCATTTCAAGGACACGGCGACTATCTTCACCACGGTCAATTAAATCCCCTAGAAAGAGCAACTGGGTCTGACCATCCCAGGTTTTGAGAAGGTCTTCCAGCATCCCAGCTTTTCCGTGAACATCTCCAATTACATAATAGTCAGTCATCTTATTTCTCTCTGTTTCTCAACAATTCTCTGGCTTGCGTCAGGGCTGCTTCGGTCACATCATCACCTGCCAACATCTTAGCAACTTCCTCCACTCGCTCTTCAACCGTCAAAAGACGAACAGTCGAAACCGTTGAATGGTCATTGCTGATCTTCTCAATAAAAAATTGATAATCCGCAATCGCAATCACTTGTGGTAAATGGGAAATAGCTAGAACCTGCCCATGTTGGCCAATCTTGTGAATCTTCTGTGCAATAGCTTGAGCTACACGACCTGAAACTCCTGTGTCCACCTCATCAAAGACTATGCTGGTCTTGCCTTCTTTACGTGAAAAGGCAGACTTAATGGCTAACATGAGACGAGATAATTCCCCTCCAGAAGCAACCTTAACCAAGGGTTTAAAGTCTTCTCCAGGGTTGGTTGAAATATAAAACTCAACCATTTCATTGCCCTCACGACTGAATTTGCCCTTGCTAAAACGAACCTGAAACTGGGCTTTTTCCATATAAAGGTCTTGCAGTTCTTGTTTAATCTCAACTTCGAGCTGCTGAGCCAAGTCATGACGAGCAGAGGCAAGTTGACCAGCCAAATCAACAAGATTGACTTCCAATTTCTTAAGCTCTGCTTCCATGTCCTCAGATGAAAGGTTATTGCCTGTCAAGAGATTATATTCTTCCGTAATCTTGGCAAAATAAAGCAAGACATCGTCTACAGTCCCACCGTACTTACGGGTAATGGTATGAAGGAGGTCCAAGCGATTCTCAACCTGCATGAGACGATTGCCGTCAAAATCAAGGTCCTCAATAATAGCTTCCAAACGTTTGCTAATGTCTTCTAAGACATAGTAGGTCTCAGACAGTGAGCTTGAAATTTCACGGTATTCAGGGTCATACTCTTCGACACTTTCCATGTCATTCATGGCTGAACGAACATTGGCCAGACTTGAAAAGTCTTCATTGTCCAACATACTGTAGGCATTGGTCAGTGTATCCGCAATATTTTTATGGTTGAGCAGTTTATCACGCTCTTGATTGAGAGACAAGTCTTCTCCAGCCTGCAAGTTTGCTGCCTCAATCTCTGCCATTTGAAATTCCAACATTTCGATACGTGCCTTGTGTTCCTGTTGGTTTTTCTTGACTTCCAGAACCTGCTTGCGCATTTTACGGTAGGCATCAAAACTTGTTTGATAGGTTTCTTTTAAGTCCCAAAAGGCTGTATCACCAAATTCATCCAGCATCTGGATATGCAGTTGGGGACGCATTAACTCTTCTTGATCATGCTGACCATGAATGTCCACCAGATGTTGCCCAATAGCACGCAAAACAGACAGATTAACCATCTGGCCATTGACACGACTAATACTCCGACCATTTTGCAAGATTTCCCGACGGATGATAATTTCATCACCCAATTCCAAACCTTGCTCATCAAAAATTTCCTGTAAAAGACGACTATTCTCAACTGAGAAAAGCCCCTCAATCTCTGCCTTTGGTGCACCATGACGAATAACATCTGTCGTCGCACGAGCTCCCAACATCATATTCATGGCATCAATGATAATCGACTTCCCTGCGCCTGTTTCACCAGTCAGGACTGTCATCCCCTTCTCAAAATGGAGGGAAATAGCCTCAATAATGGCAAAGTTTTTTATCGAAATTTCAAGTAACATATAGACCTACCATTTTTTTACTTGTTCAAAGATTTCCTCAGCTAGACTTTCACTTCTGGCCATGACTAAAATCGAACTATCATCAGCCAAACAGCTGAAAATCTTGTCCGCAAAAGTCTCAATTAACTGAGCTTTTACAAAAGCCGTATTTCCTGGAATAACTTGGAGATTGATCATCTTGTCCATCAATTGAGCCGATTCGATATTATATTCAGCTAGTTGCAAACTTTTTACGATTGATTTTGGCAATTCATAGACATAGGTGTTGTCTCTCAAAGGAATTTTGACAATGCCTAGCTCTTTGATATCACGTGATACTGTCGCCTGAGTGGCAGTGATGCCTGCCTCTTTCAAATGTTCTACAATTTCTTCTTGTGTACCGATTTGATAATCTGTCACAAATCGTCTAATTTTTTCAAGTCTCTCTTTTTTATTCATTTTTAAATTGACTATGCGCCCTTTCTACTATTTCTTCAATCTCAGCAAGAACCTGATTGCTTGCTGACTCTTCTTTTTTCAAATACGCTAAAAATTCAATATTTCCATGCCCACCTTGGATGGGAGAAAAATCCAATCCAAGGACTGAAAAGCCCTCCTCTACTGCCATAGCTGTGACAGATTCAAGGACATGTTGATGAACCTTAGCATCCCGAATAATTCCATTTTTCCCGATCTGCTCTCGACCTGCCTCAAACTGAGGCTTAACTAAAGCCACAACCTGACCTTGATTTGCCAAGACACGGTGCAAGGCCGGAAGAATCAAACTAAGGGAAATGAAACTCACATCAATACTGGCAAAGCTCGGTTCCTGCTCGAAATCAGTCTTTTCAGCATAGCGGAAATTGAACTGCTCCATGCTGACAACCCTTGGGTCTTGGCGTAATTTCCAAGCCAACTGATTGGTACCAACATCGACTGCAAAGACCAACTCGGCACCATTTTGCAACATAACATCGGTAAAACCTCCAGTAGAGGCACCGATATCAATCGTTGTAGCTCCTTCCACTGACAAATCAAAGACCTGCAAGGCCTTTTCCAGTTTCAAGCCACCACGACTAACATATTTGAGTTTTTCACCCTTGAGTTTTAGCTCAGTGTCATCTGGAATTTTCTCTCCTGGCTTGTCAAACCGTTCTCCATTAAGGACTGCTAGGACTAGACCAGCCATGACACCGCGCTTGGCCTGCTCTCTCGTTTCAAACAAGCCCTGTTTATAAGCTAGTACATCCACTCTTTCCTTAGCCATTGATTCTCAAACTTTCTACTACACTTACAATCGATTTCATCTCAAAAGGAACCTGCTGGGCAATTTCGTCTAATTTGGTATTAGCTTGATCCAAAGTTTGGTTACAAAAGGCAATAGCCTCTTCCAAGCCCAACAAGGCAGGATAGGTTGACTTTTCAGCCTGTAGGTCCTTTAGTGGTGTCTTGCCGATTTCCTCAAAACTAGCTGTCACATCCAGTACATCATCTCGAATTTGAAAAGCAAGCCCAATCAATTCACCTACAGTTTTCAGTTTTGCCTGCATCTCAGGTGCCAATTCGGCTATAATAGCAGCTGCTTGGAAGGGATAAGCTAGTAGTTTTCCAGTCTTATTAGCATGAATAGTCTGGAGTTCTTCCAAAGACAAATGCTGGTGTTCGCCTTCCATATCCAAAACCTGGCCTGCTACCATACCCAGACTTCCTGAAGCAAGCGATAAGTTGGCAATCAAGTCTACCTTAATCTGACTTGGCAAATCTGCCTGCGCTATCAAGGCGTAAGGATCTAGGAACAAAGCGTCTCCTGCCAAAATGGCCATAGCTTCACCGAATTTTTTATGGTTTGTCAATCGTCCCCGACGGTAATCATCATCATCCATAGCAGGAAGGTCATCGTGAATCAAACTCCCTGTATGAATCATTTCCAAGGCCGCAGCCACCTGTGCATGTGCTGGTTTAATAGCCACCTGCAAGGCTTCCAGAACTTCTAACAAGAGAAAAGGCCGAATACGCTTGCCACCAGCATGAATAGAATAGAGAACAGACTCTCGCAAACTAGAGGCAAACTGCTGGCCTCCATAAAAGTCTTCCAAGGCTGACTCGACAAGAGCTAATTTTTCTTGCTTTTTCATTCAAAATCACTTTCTGTTCCGTCTTCTTGCATGACCTTGACCAAGGTCTTTTCAGCCTTGTCCAGCGTCGCTTGGAGTTCTTTTGACAAGACCATGCCCTTTTGAAAGGCAGCAATCGCATCTTCCAGAGCAATTTCACCATTTTCCAAACTTTGGACAATGGTCTCCAGTTCTGCTAGATTTTCCTCAAATTTCTTTTGTTTTGACATCTTTAACCTCTAATTCTACTTGACCATCTCGCATCAAAAGCGTCACTTGGTCTGTTTTCTTTAAATTCTCAACCGAATCAACTACGGACTCTTCTTTTTTGACAATTGCATAGCCACGCGCCACGATTCGACTGGTATCCAACATGAGCAAAGCTTCTGAAAGTCGCTTGACTTCAGCAACCTTGGCATCATAAACCAGCGCCATTTGACTACGGAGGAGCTTATCCAACTGGCCTAGACGGTCTTGATAGCGTTGGATTTTGGTAACAGGTGATAATTGAACCAGTTGATGCGTCCTTGCTTGGACTAATTGCTTGTTATCAGAAATCCGTGTTCGCAAACTTTGTTTCAAACGCAATTGCAGTTGATCCAAGCGTTGCATATAGCCATCATATAACCGCTCTGGTTGTCTAAAGATAACAGACTGACTGCATTTTTTCAAAGCTTCTTGTTTCTTAGATAGGACATTTCGGACTGCCGTTGCCATCCGTTTTTCCTGATTTTGCAAATGAGCTAATAAATCCAACTTGGTCACAGGTGTTGCCAGTTCAGCAGCAGCCGTTGGTGTCGCAGCGCGGCGATCTGCCACAAAATCCGCCAAGGTCACATCCGTCTCATGTCCCACACTAGAGATAACTGGTAAACGAGACTCAAAAATAGCTCGTACCACAATTTCTTCGTTAAAGGCCCAGAGATCCTCAATAGAACCACCTCCACGACCAATAATGAGTAAATCCAAATCGTCCCCTTGATTAGCTCGCACAATATTTCGAGCAATTTCCTCCGCAGAACCATCACCTTGCACCTTGGTCGGATAGAGAAGAATGTCCACACCTGGGAATCGCCTGCTGACGGTCGTGATAATATCTCGAATAACGGCTCCACTGCGACTGGTTACTACACCAATTCTCTTAGAAAATTGGGGCAGAGGTTGCTTGAACCTCTCTTGAAACAGGCCTTCTTCTGTCAATTTTTTCTTGAGTTGTTCAAACTGAATCGCAAGCGCCCCAACCCCATCAGGCTCAGCCTTTTCAATGATGATGGAGTAGCTACCACTTGGTTCATAGACCTGCACACGCCCAATCACATTGATTTTCATTCCTTCTTCTAGGTCGAAACCTAATTTCTGATAAATCCCAGACCAGATGGTCGCTTGAATAACTGCATGGTCATCCTTTAGGGAGAAATATTGGTGAGTAGGTCGTTTACGAAAGTTGGAAACTTGACCAGTTAAATAGACCCGTTCCAAGTAAGGGTCTTTATCGAATTTCATTTTCAGATACTTGGTCAAAGTTGTTACCGATAAATACTTTTCCATCTCCACCTACTATTCCTTTTCTTGCTCTTTCATGGGTATTATTATACCAAAAATATGCCTAAAAATCTCCATTTATGTACCATTATGAGGGAAAAATAGAAAAAGGAGGCAAGGCCTCCAATTCTGTTTATTTGCTATTTCGAGCTTCTTCCAAAATCTTAGCAATCTTGGTCGTCAACAGGTCGATAGCTACTGTATTGCTGACTCCCTCAGGAATGACGATATCAGCATAACGCTTAGTCGGCTCGATAAACTGATGGTACATGGGTTTAACCACACCTAGATACTGGTCAATAACGCTATCAAGGCTACGGCCACGTTCTTCCATATCGCGCTTGATACGACGAATAATGCGCACATCGTCATCCGTATCCACAAAAATCTTGATATCCATCAAATCGCGCAAACGCTTGTCTTCCAAGACCAAAATCCCCTCAACGATAAAGACATCTTGAGGCTCTTGACGATAGGTCTTGCTGCTCCGTGTATGTTCAGTATAGTCATAAGTCGGAATGTCCACCGGACGCCCTGCCAACAATTCCTTCATCTGCTCAATCATCAAGTCTGTATCAAAGGCAAATGGATGGTCATAGTTGGTTTTGATACGCTCTTCAAAGGTCAAATGAGACTGATCCTTGTAGTATGAATCATGCTCAATCATGGAAATCTTTTCATCAAGAAAATGCGATAAAATGGCTCTTGAAACACTGGTTTTACCACCACCAGAACCACCTGTCACTCCAATAATGATTGGTCTATTTTGCATGCTATCCTCCGTTATTTTATCCGTCGTCTATTCTATCACATTTTTTACAAAATTTATAGTCTCATCAGCAAAAAACACCAGAGTCTTCCCTCTGATGTTCGATAGTTTTAACGAAAGCCCTGTAGGGTTTGAGCAAGCATCTGCAAGAAAGCCAGTCTCCCTCTTTCCTGGCTAGGAGCTTTGGCAATCCATAAACCAAAATCAATGACAGACTTAGGTGCCTGGTAATGATGCGTCATGAGGTAAAGCGACAACCCTTGACTCAAATTGGCCATGACCGATTGGTATTTTTCATTTCTGTCTAAATTTTGTATAGCAAGACGAAACAGGTGACTCAACTCACTATTTTCATTTATTTCTTTTTGTTGAAGAAGTTGCTCCACCCTTTCTCGAAACTCATTTTGCATCATGGAATTATCACACCAAATCCTGGTCTAGGTGCCCATGGACCATAATTAATCCAGCCATTGACTATTACACTTCCCGTGTACCCCCAAAACTCTCCATGATTGATACTGCATTTTGCTCGACCTTTAACGTCTACACAATATATTCCTGGGCCTAAGTTCCCACCAGAACCTGTAATGGACTCTAAATATTTATCTGAAAGAATTTTAAGTTGCTTCATTTCACACCTCTAAATTTCTATATAGATTATTTGAGTATCTACAACTCGCAACAATTGGAATATTATAATTCCCAACCCCATTCTACTATTAGTATGGGGTTTTATCAAGCAATTGTTATCTATCACCCGATTTTTATTCCTAAAGGATCTAGCTAAAAACCTTCCTTGGCTTATAGAGATTGCCCCGTTTTTCTAGAATGGCTAACAATTTATCATCTTCAAAGGCAGCCAGTTCTTTGTCCGTTTGGTCTAGCTCAATAAAACGACCAAAGCGAACTTCTGTAGCTTCTTCTGGACTTAGGAAAACTTTGACAAGATCACCTGTCCCAATCTCTAAAGGATGGAGAAAATCTAATTGCCCAGCCTCTACTTTTTCAGCAATTTCCTCCAAGGTCAGTGCGTCTTCTAATTGTAAGCCAGCAGCACTAGTACGAGTCAAATGGGACATATGAGCCGCATAACCAAGCTTTTCACCCAAATCAACTGACAAAGTACGGATGTAAGTCCCTTTACTGCATTTTACACGAAAAGTAAAGCGTGCAAGGTGATCATCATAAGAAATCGGACTTGTTCGATCAAATTGATAAATGGTCACCTGACGTTCTGGACGCTCCACTTCCTGACCAGCACGCGCATACTCATAGAGCTTGCGACCATTAACCTTAACTGCCGAGTACATAGGCGGAATCTGACTAATAGGTCCAGTCAAGCTCGCAATCGCTTCATCAACAATGGTTTCATCTAAAGGTGACAAAACAGGCGTCTCTGCGACAACTTCCCCACTAGCATCCTCAGTCGTCGTGGAATAACCCAGAGTAATTTCCCCCTCATAGATCTTACCCTCGTCCTGCATAAACTCGACCATGCGTGTCGCCTTGCCAACCGCAATCGGCAAAACACCCACCACATCCGGATCCAAGGTTCCACCATGACCAATTTTCTTGGTTCCCAAAATCTTACGCAGTTTAAAAACCGCATCATGCGAGGTCATTCCTGCTTCTTTTTTTAAGTTGATAATACCGTTCATTTTTGCTTTCTACTCCCCCTTCAATGCTTCAAATTTCGCTTTCATGGTTGGATTTTTCCGGGTCAATTTTTTAACAGAGACATCTTCCAATTTGTTGTTAGCTAAACGGAGTTGGTTTTCAGATGTTGTCAGGAATTTCTTAACCTCTTCCATGCGTTTGATGGCCTTATCGATTTCATCAATAGCTTTTCCAAAGTTGGTCGAAGCTGAGTTGTAGTTCTTGGCAAAGGCTAGCTTAAAGGCATCCAAGTCTTCCTCAAAATGTGTAATGTCGATATTTTGCTCGCGAACAAGCGCTAACTCCTGCTTGTATTTTAAAGAATTAAGAGCCGCATTACGTAAGAGCCCAATCAACTGAATAAAGAATTGAGGACGAACCACATACATCTTTTCATACTCGTGACTGACGTCAACAATCCCTGTGTTAAAGTAGTCGTTATCGGTCTCAAGCATGGTCACTAAAACGGCATACTCACAGTTCTTCTCCCGACGGTCCTTGTCTAATTCCTTGTAAAAATCTGCATTCTTGTGCTTCTTCTCCGTTCCGTCAGCTTCATTCTTCATCTCAAACATGATGGAGATAATCTCTACCCCATTTTCATCACACTCACGGAAGATGAAGTCTCCCTTAGACCCACGCGCAGAGACCTTGTTATCCTTCTCAAAGTAGGCATTTGGAAAGGCGAAACTACGGACCTTGTTAAACTCACTCTCTGCATACTGTTCCAGACTTTCCCCGATCGCTTTTGTAGATTGCTGGGCTTTGAAATTCTTATAGAACTCGACCTGTTCACTGGCTGCTTTAAGCTGGGCTTCATAGTTTTGCTTAACAGAAGCCAAAGACAACTCATTTTCCTTTTCTTGCAGTAGGAGCTGATTTTTGACCTGATCACGTTCTTTTTCTAGGTCAGAAAGGGTCTTTTGCAGTTGATTTTCATGCTCTAAACGCAAGGTAGCCAATTGGTTTTCCAAAGCCTGTACTTCCTTGTCCTTAGCCAAGAGGGCCTGATGGCTTGTCTCTTCAACTTCTTTCTTGGCCAATTCTTTTTCTGTATCAAAGTTTTGGATCTGACTCTGTAATTGCGCGATTTCTTGGTCTTTTTGAGCCAGTTTAGTCTGTTGCTCATTCATAGCCTTTTGCTCAGCCAAGGCCAGTTCCTGCTTCATGCGATCGTGCAATTCCTTATCAAACTCTGCCGTTCTCACTTGGGACAGAAGTTCGGCATACTGACTTTCATTTACTGTAAAGACTTCCCCACAGTTGGGACATTTGATTTCGTTCATAGCGTTCCTCTTTCTAGACTTCTGTATCCATTATATCATGCCTAAAGGAAAATCAAAAACAGTGAGTCGAAACCCACTGTTTATCTTCTTTTACTTTAAATTTTTTCCAAGGCCAAGCGCAAGTCCTCAATCAAATCATCTACATTTTCAAGACCAATTGACAAACGAAGTTGGTTTGGTGTGACACCTGCTGCTTCTAGGTCTTTTTCTGACAATTGACCGTAAGTGGTTGTTGCTGGATGGACAACAAGCGATTTAGCATCTGCCACGTTTGCAAGATCAGAAAAGATTTCTAAATGATCAATGACCTTGCGGGCTTCTGCCTCCCCACCTTTGACATGGAAGGTAAAGATGGAGCCGACACCTTTTGGCAAGTATAGTAGATTGAAACTAGAATAGTACACATATACTTCTAAAACATTGTTAGAAATCGATTTGACTGTCCTGATCGATTCGTCCTATTCTTATTTCATTTTACTATATTTTTATGAAAATCTTAAAAAAATCAGTGAAATTCTGGATTTCACTGATTTGTATTAATAAAATTGTTTATATGGTTGATTGAAAGCTGTTAGGATTTCATCAGATGTTTGTGAATAATCTTTTGTTTCTTTCAAATCACCTTTGACAATAATACGTTCTGTAGCAGCAAGGTCTTCACAGGTTACTAATGTGATTTCATTGACCCCTTCTCTATCATCAACTTCATCAACACGATCCGGTGTCACACGTTTGACTTCACGTATTTCATAAGTATAAACTTTATTTTTATCGGTTAGATAAATCTTCATGCCATTTTTAGCATTATCTAAAGGAGAAAATAACATTTTATTAGCATTATCAACACCAAAGATATGGTGACTAGCTAGACTATAATTTCCTTCCCCCATTACTTGCTCGCGTTTCATTGTACCAGCTCCGTAGAAGAGATTAACATTATCAAGTCCTTTAAAAATCGGCAAATTCATTTCCAATTCAGGAATTGCAATTCCCCCAATAACTGGTAATTTTTGAGCATCCCATTGAGAAGTTAGAACAGCTTCCGAAGAGATAGCTTTGACAGAATCAAAGTCAAAATTGCCTTCTGTATCTTGATTTTCTTCTAATTTTTCTTTTGATACCTGGCTAACTTGATACTTATTGGTATTCCAGACTATGAAAATATTTCGAATTTGCGCATTAAAAATCAAAGCCAGTGACAGTAATATCAGAAATCCTGCTAGGATATTTGTCAGCAGATTTTTTCGCTTGTTTTTCTTTTTATTATTTTTATGAGACATTATTCTTCACCTTCTGTTTCATTTTCTGTCCCAACCTCTTCTTTTTCTGCCACCGCAACCGTTGTGAAAGTCACTATCTGAGCATCTTGATCCAGGCGCATTACTTTAACTCCCATAGTTGCACGTCCTGTTTGTGAAATATTGGCAAGATTGGTTCGAATCATGACACCTGTATCAGTGATAATCATCAAATCCTCATCCCCTTGAACAGTCATAAGACCGGCCAGCAAGCCATTTTTTTCGGTAATTTTAGCTGTCTGCATTCCCTTACCACCACGACCTTTTGTTGGGTATTCAGTAGCGACTGTACGCTTACCATATCCTTTTTCTGTGATAATAAGAACCTCATCTTGATCAGTAATCAAGCTGGCACCAACAACTGTGTCTCCTTCACGAAGGTTAACACCTTTCACACCAGTGGCGATACGACTCATACCACGAACGGCTGATTGATTAAAGCGAACTGCATAACCAAACTTGGTACCAATGATAATATCCATATCTCCTTCCGCCAACAAGACATTGATTAACTCATCTTCATCCTTTAAATTCAGCGCTTTGAGACCATTTTGACGAATATTGGCAAATTCCTTAACACTGGTTCTCTTCACAATACCGTGACGGGTTGTAAAGAAGAGATAAGCATCATCACTGCGATCAGACTCAACATTGATAACCGTCTGAATATTTTCGTCTTCATCCAATTTCAAGAGATTGACTACTGGTAGCCCTTTGGCAGTCCGACCATACTCAGGAATTTCATAACCTTTCAAACGATAAACTCGTCCTTTATTTGTGAAGAAGAGCAGATGATCATGGGTGCTAGTTGACACTAACTCACGAACAAAGTCATCATCTTTCACTCCTGTTCCTTGGACACCACGACCCCCACGTTTTTGAGCAGTAAATTCAGCTTGGTCCAGACGTTTAATGTATCCTTTGTTAGAAAGGGTAATTAAGACATCCGATTCTTCAATCAAGTCCTCATCCTCGAGACTCAAGACCTGTCCAACCATCAACTCTGTACGGCGTTTATCGGAAAATTTACGTTTAACTTCATCCAATTCGTCTTTGATGATTTGAGAAACACGTTCAGGCTTAGCAAGAATATCCGCTAAGTCCGCAATCAGAGCCAAGAGGTCATCATACTCAGATTGAATCTTATCGCGTTCCAAACCTGTCAAACGACGAAGACGCATGTCTAGGATGGCCTGACTTTGACGTTCAGAAAGCTTAAACTTACTCATCAACTCAGCTTGTGCTTCCGCATCCGTTTCACTAGCACGAATGATACGAATCACTTCGTCGATATGGTCTAGCGCAATCAAGAGACCTTCTAAGATATGAGCGCGCGCTTCCGCTTTTTCCTTATCAAAACGTGTGCGACGAACAACTACTTCTTTTTGGTGCTCGATATAAGCATCCAAAATCTGACGAAGAGACAAAATTTTCGGTATACCATTTTGGATAGCCAGCATATTGAAACCAAAGTTGGTTTGCATCTGGGTCATCTTGAAAAGATTATTGAGGATAACATTGGCTGACGCATCACGCTTGACTTCAATAACAAATCGAACACCCTCACGGTTTGACTCATCACGTACTGCTGTAATCCCCTCAATGCGTTTTTCCTGAACCAAGCGAACAATATGCTCATGCACCTTGGTTTTGTTGACCATATAAGGAAATTCTGTTACAACAATGCGCTCACGGCCAGTCTTAGTTTCTTCGATTTCGGTACGAGAACGTAGGACAATCGAACCTTTACCCGTTTCATAAGCCTTGTGGATACCTGATTTCCCCATGACAAGGGCACCTGTTGGAAAATCTGGTCCAGGCAAGACTTCCATCAATTCCTTGGTAGTCACTTCAGGATTATCCATGACCAACTTCACTGCATCAATGGTTTCACCTAGATTATGAGGTGGAATATTGGTTGCCATCCCAACCGCAATACCAGTTGCTCCATTAACCAAAAGGTTTGGAAAACGCGCTGGCAAGACCAAGGGTTCCCGTTCGTTGGCATCATAGTTATCAACGAAATCAACTGTATTTTTGTTGATATCACGAAGCATTTCCAGAGCAATCTTGCTCATACGTGCCTCGGTATAACGTTGAGCGGCAGCACTATCTCCATCCATGGAACCAAAATTCCCATGACCATCTACAAGCATGTAACGGTAGCTCCACCATTGAGCCATACGGACCATGGCTTCATAGATAGAGGAATCCCCGTGTGGGTGGTATTTACCCATGACATCCCCTGTAATACGAGCAGATTTTTTATGGGGTTTGTCTGGAGTAACACCCAATTCATTCATTCCGTAGAGAATGCGACGGTGAACAGGTTTTAAGCCATCTCGAACATCAGGAAGAGCTCGCGCTACGATAACACTCATGGCGTAGTCGATAAAGCTAGCCTTCATCTCCTTTGTCAGATTGACATTCACTAAATTTTTATCCTGCATTAATAAATGCCTCATTTCACAATTAGTAAGTAACAACATTATACCATAAATTTCCATCTATTTCAGCCTCTAAACCACTAAAACGTTTACATAGAGAACTATACGGCATATTCGTGACAAAGTTTTTTAAAAGTGATAGAATGAAGTTGTCTAGGGAAAATCCCCTAATAAAATTAAGGAGATGTTTAGAACAATGACTTCAACTAAACAACACAAAAAAGTTATCCTTGTCGGTGATGGTGCTGTAGGTTCATCTTACGCTTTTGCACTTGTTAACCAAGGAATTGCACAAGAGCTTGGAATTATCGAAATTCCACAATTGCATGAAAAAGCTGTTGGTGATGCGCTTGACCTTAGTCACGCCCTTGCCTTCACTTCACCTAAAAAAATCTATGCAGCTCAATACTCTGACTGTGCAGACGCTGACCTTGTTGTGATCACTGCAGGTGCACCTCAAAAACCAGGTGAAACTCGTCTTGACCTTGTAGGTAAAAACCTTGCTATCAACAAATCAATCGTAACTCAAGTTGTTGAATCAGGTTTCAAAGGTATCTTCCTTGTTGCTGCTAACCCAGTTGACGTTTTGACTTACTCAACTTGGAAATTCTCTGGTTTCCCTAAAGAACGCGTTATCGGTTCAGGTACTTCACTTGACTCAGCTCGTTTCCGTCAAGCCCTTGCTGAAAAAATCGGTGTTGACGCTCGTTCAGTTCACGCCTATATCATGGGTGAACACGGTGACTCTGAGTTTGCCGTTTGGTCACATGCTAACGTTGCCGGTGTAAAATTGGAACAATGGTTGCAAGCTAACCGTGACTTGAATGAAGCTGACCTTGTAGAACTCTTCATTTCTGTTCGCGACGCTGCATACTCAATCATTAACAAGAAAGGTGCTACATACTACGGTATCGCTGTAGCCCTCGCTCGTATCACTAAAGCAATCCTTGACGATGAAAACGCAGTACTTCCACTTTCCGTATTCCAAGAAGGTCAATACGGAATTGAGAACGTCTTTATCGGTCAACCAGCTATCGTTGGAGCACACGGTATCGTTCGTCCAGTAAACATTCCATTGAACGATGCAGAAACTCAAAAAATGCAAGCATCTGCTAAAGAATTGCAAGCTATTATTGACGAAGCATGGAAAAATCCAGAATTCTAAGAAGCTTCTAAAAATTAATTTAACTATAGACAACTCCTTGAATCATCAGGGAGTTGTTTTTTTCCTGTATTATATGAAATAGTACCCCGTTACTCTAAAATGTTGTTATAAAATGCTTTAAATTCCTAATTGATTTGTTCAAATTTTATTTCATTTCTCTATAAAACGCATATTATCAAATTTTTATACCTGATAATATGCGTTCTATTGTGTCAAAACTTACTTGATTTCTCCTCGAATCAAGTTTTGTTTTGTCTCACCTTTATGATATTTTTTCAACTAAGTCTTTTATCATTCGATGTAGTTCTTCGATTTTTTCAGATTGTTTCTCTATTAATATTCTTTGGCTCGATAATTCGTCTTTGAGTTTATCAAGTTTTATCTGTTCATCTGGATTATCCTTTACAAAAAAGTTCGTCAAAGCACTTGTTAGCATCCCTATTGTTCCAATACCGACAAGCATCAGTAAAACTGCTAGCCATTTCCCAAAAAGGGAAACTGGAACAATATCACCATAACCAACAGTAGTTACTGTCACAAGAGCCCACCAAAGACTATCTGATAAGGATTTTTCTTCAACAACGGATAAAATCGAACTCCCTACTAGAACAATAAAGATATTAACATATAAGATATAAATCAGGCCATTTGTCCGTAAGAATCTACTAATTTTTCTTTCTAATTTACCTGTAAGTCCAATTATTCTAAGTAAACGAGTCAGTTTCAGTAATTTTGTCAGCCTTGCTAAGCGGAAGATACGTCCTAATCGAAACACTGTAAAAATAGCATTTAAAGGGAGAATAGTCAATAAATCAAAAATATTTTCAAGAATAAAGCGCCATTTTCTTTTAGTAATAAAAAAGCGCCAACTATAATCAATTACAAAAACACCCCAGATTACTAAATCAATAATACTATAAGGCGGATTGTCCAAATCAATCATCTCAGCAAATCCAAGTAATACCAGAATAACAGAGATTAAAGCAAGTAAAATAATTGTTGTATCATAATAATCTGCAAATAACCATTTTTTATTCAAATTTTTACTATCCTTACTTTCTATACTGTTATTACTCAGCTTTAATTCAATAAATATCTCTCCTATGACCAACTTCTAGAGTAGCAATGACTAATTCATCATCTACAATTTGTACGATAACTCGATAATTACCAATTCTATAGCACCATTGACCAACGCGATTACCAACCAAAGCCTTTCCGTGTCGTCTTGGGTCTTCCAAAACATTGGATTGTAAATAGTTTGTAATTAGCTTCTGCGTATAACGGTCCAATTTTTTCAATTGCTTGATGAAACGTCTTGTTGGAACTAATTTATACAAATTATTCATCCTCCAAGCCTAAATCATGCATCATTTCTTCCCAAGTAATGAGTTCAACCCCTTTTTCCAAGTCTTCTAAATACTCTTGATAGGCTAAATCTGCTACACGAGCGTCGTATTCGTCTTCTAAAGCTTCAAGAGTTTTTGTGCGGATAAGTTCCGACAGAGAAACTCCTTCAAACTTAGCCATTGCTTTCATAAATGTTTTATCAGCTTCAGAAACTTTTAATGTAATAGTAGCCATCTTTTGCACTCCCTTTTTTAATAGTAACACCATTGTATTACTTTTTAGGTGTTCAGTCAATATAAAAAGAACACCTTCTTAGCGTTCTTTCTATATCTCTGTCAAAGGTGTGGCGGTATCTGGTGAGGTATCATAAACCTTAAAGTCTACTCCAACTCCCAGATCAGCTTGTGCTAGCTGGTTGACCATGGTCATGTGAGCCAGCTCCTTGATATTGTTTTCCTTAGATAAATGCCCAAGGTAAATCTTCTTAGTGCGATTTCCTAGCGTCCGAATCATGGCTTCGGCACCATCTTCGTTAGAAAGGTGACCCAGATCCGATAGAATTCGTTGTTTGAGTCGCCAAGCGTAAGAACCTGCTCGCAAAATCTCTACATCATGGTTGGATTCGATAAGATAGCCGTCCGCATTTTCGACAATCCCTGCCATACGGTCACTGACATAACCTGTATCTGTCAAAAGGACAAAACTTTTATCATCTTTCATAAAGCGATAGAACTGCGGTGCGACTGCATCATGGCTGACACCAAAACTCTCGATGTCAATATCTCCAAAGGTTTTGGTTTTGCCCATCTCAAAGATATGCTTTTGCGAAGAATCCACCTTGCCAAGATATTTACTATTTTCCATAGCCTGCCAGGTCTTTTCATTGGCGTAAAGATCCATACCATACTTGCGAGCTAAAACGCCCACTCCATGGATATGATCTGAATGCTCATGGGTAATCAAGATGGCATCCAGGTCTTCTGGTTTGCGGTTAATTTCAGCAAGTAGGCTGGTGATTTTTTTGCCAGACAAGCCTGCATCCACTAAAAGCTTCTTTTTTGGGGTTTCCAAATAAAAGGAATTTCCACTGGAACCCGACGCTAAAATACTGTATTTAAAGCCTGTTTCACTCATTCTAGTCTTCTACTTCATCCTCCCATACTTCTTCTTTCACTGCATCCTTATCATAAGGGAGCACAATGGTAAAGGTTGACCCCTTACCGTATTCACTCTTGGCCCAAATAAAGCCCTTATGTTGTTTGATAATTTCCTTGGCAATAGACAGTCCCAAACCTGTACCACCTTGGGCACGACTTCTAGCACGATCCACACGATAAAAACGGTCAAAGATACGTGGTAAATCCTGCTTAGGAATGCCTAAACCATGGTCAGAAATGGATAAAATCATCTGGTCTTCAGTTGTCTTCATTCTGATAGTGATTTTACCTCCATCTGGCGAATACTTAATAGCATTATTTAAAATATTATCAATCACCTGTGTCATCTTGTCTGTATCAATTTCCATCCAGATAGAATTGATAGGATAATCTCTCACCAGCTCATATTTCTTTTCTTTTTCCTGTCCTTTCATCTTGTCAAAACGATTGAGGATAAAGGTAATAAAGGCAGTGAAGTTAATCAGTTCCACATCCAAGTGACTGGTGGCGTTATCAATCCGTGAAAGATGAAGGAGGTCCGTCACCATGCGCATCATACGGTTGGTTTCATCAAGAGAAACCTTGATAAAGTCTGGTGCTACAGTTTCACACAAAGCTCCCTCATCCAAGGCTTCAAGATAGGATTTCACGCTGGTTAAAGGAGTCCGTAACTCATGACTAACGTTGGAAACAAAGAGTCTCCGTTCGCGCTCTTCCTTCTCCTGCTCCGTCGTATCATGCAAAACAGCCACCAAACCTGAAATAAAGCCAGACTCTCGACGAATCAAGGCAAAGCGAACTCGAAGGCTAAGATATTCCCCATTGATGTCTTGGGAATCTAGCAACAATTCTGGACTTTGGGTAATCAAATCACGCAATTCATAGTCTTCTTCTATCTTGAGCAATTCCAAAATGCTTCTATTCAGAACATCTTCTTTAACCAGCCCCAGTTGCTTCTTGGCTGTATCGTTAATCATGATAATCTGCCCCCGACGATTGGTCGCAAGAACCCCATCTGTCATATAAAACAGAATACTATTTAGCCTCTTACTCTCTTGTTCTAGATTTTCCTGAGTGAGACGAATAACCTCCGACAAGTCATTCAAATTATTGGTAATGTTGGTGATTTCAGACCCACCTTGCATATCAAGAACCTTGGAATAATCTCCTGCAATCAAATCTTTAACCTTTTGATTGATTTGCTTCAATCGAATATTATCACGTCTATTCTCTAGTAATAGAAGGGTCACAACAAGGATGAAACCTAACAAAATCAGGATAAAGATAAAATCTCTGGTAAAAATGGTTTGTTTCAGTAAATCAAGCATTATTTCTCATGTAATACCCTACACCACGGCGCGTCAAGATATACTCTGGTCGGCTGGGTGTATCTTCAATCTTCTCACGCAGACGTCTGATGGTTACGTCAACTGTTCGAACATCTCCGAAATAATCATACCCCCAGACTGTTTCAAGCAAGTGTTCACGCGTAATTACTTGACCGATATGAGAAGCCAAGTGATACAAAAGCTCAAATTCACGGTGAGTTAAGTCTAGTTCTTCACCGTATTTCTTAGCAACATAGGCATCTGGAACAATCTCCAAGTTCCCAATTTGCAAGGGTTGAGTTTTATTTTCATCTGATTCTTGATGATCTACAGAAGTCAAATCTGTACGACGAAGAAGAGCTTTGACACGCGCCTGCAACTCACGATTTGAGAAGGGTTTTGTCACATAGTCATCCGCTCCAAGCTCTAAACCTATAACCTTATCAAATTCGCTATCCTTAGCTGACAGCATGATAATAGGAACACTACTGGTCTTGCGAATGGTCTTAGCAACTTCTAAACCATCAATTTCTGGAAGCATCAAATCCAAAATAATAATATCTGGTTGCTCTGCTTCAAATTGTTCTAGCGCTTCACGACCGTTAAAAGCAGTTACAACTTCGTAACCTTCCTTGGTCATATTAAACTTGATAATATCCGAGATTGGTTTCTCATCATCTACAATTAGTATTTTTTTCATATGTTCACCTTTTTCTCTACTATTATACCAAAAAAATAGCAAGAAGACACGATAGCTAGTCTTTGCTACTGTCTAAGTTGGCTTGTGTATAAGCCTGCCAGATTTTCTGTTGGGGTTTGGCAAGTGGAACATCCTTGAACTCTTCTGGTGAAAGCCAGCGAACTTCCCTATCTGAAAAATCATGGAAGTCACTCACTTGACCTGCTACAATCTGTACATGCCACTTTCGATGGCTAAAGACATGCTTGACAGTCTCAAAATAAACATCAAGCCAATCAACATCTAAGTCATAGTCCTGCTGAAAACTCTCCTCTGGACTGGGACCAAAGTTCACACTTTCTTCTGCAACCTGATGGAAGAGGTCAAACTGCTCCTCTTGCGAAAAGTCATCTACTTCTACCAGTGGGAAATGCCAAAAGCCTGCCAATAGCTTTTCACTTTCATTTTTTTCAAGTAAAAATTGTCCCTGAGTATTTTTGACCACCAAGGCTTTAAGATAAATAGGAACAGGCTTTTTCTTGGGAGCCTTAATTGGATAACGTTCCATGGTTCCATTCTGATATGCCGCACTAAAATCCTTCACTGGACTCTCTTCTGGCCTAGGATTTACAGGAGCCTCAATATCAGATCCTAAATCCATCAAAGCTTGATTAAAGTCACCTGGCCTTTCTGGGTCAATCAAGATTTCCATCATTGCCTGAAAAATTTTGCGATTACTTGGAATCCCAATATCATGATTGACCTCAAATAGACGCGCCAAAACACGCATGACATTACCATCAACAGCTGGCTCAGGCAAGTTAAAAGCAATACTGGAAATGGCTCCTGCTGTGTAAGGTCCAATTCCTTTCAAGCTGGAAATTCCTTCATAGGTGTTTGGAAATTGGCCACCAAAGTCAGTCATAATCTGCTGAGCTGCAGCCTGCATATTACGAACTCGAGAATAATATCCCAGTCCCTCCCATGCCTTCAACAAACCTTCTTCAGGTGCCGTTGCCAAACTTTCCACTGTTGGAAACCAGTCCAAGAATCTTTCATAGTAAGGGATAACCGTATCCACTCTGGTCTGCTGGAGCATAATTTCAGAAACCCAGATATGATAAGGATTTTTACTTCTACGCCACGGTAAATCTCTTTTGTTTTCATCATACCAAGCGAGAAGTTTCTCACGGAAAGAAATAATCTTCTCCTCCGGCCACATGACAATACCGTATTCTTTCAAATCTAACATATCTCTAGTATAACACAGAAGACTCTAACTGTCCTTTTCCTAGTATTAATACTCTTCGAAAATCTCTTCAAACCACGTCAACGTCGCCTTGCCGTAGGTATGGTTCCTGACTTCGTCAGTCTTATCTGCAACCTCAAAACAGTGTTTTGAGCAATCTGCGGCTAGTTTCCTAGTTTGCTCTTTGATTTTCATTGAGTATAAAAAGCCTCTTCCCAAGGGAAAGAGGACTAAATTTTATTGATGAACTGCTTGCAGCAAATAAGAAATAGGTAGGGCAAAAATATTTAAACTCAAAAAACGCATAATATCCGGTGTTGAAAAACCTTGATATTATGCGCTCTATTATGGGAAAATTTACTTCATTTTCTCCTGAAATTGAGTTTTTACCCAGTCTCTCAAAGTCAATTTCAATCCACTAGAACAAGCCTAGAACGGTTCCATCGCTTTCAACATCCATGTTGAGAGCAGCTGGTCGTTTTGGAAGTCCTGGCATGGTCATGACATCACCAGTTAAGGCAACGATAAAGCCTGCACCTAATTTTGGCACCAATTCGCGAATGGTAATTTCAAAGTTTTCAGGTGCTCCAAGTGCATTTGGATTATCTGAAAAACTATATTGAGTTTTTGCCATACAGATTGGCAATTTGTCCCAACCGTTTTGAACGATTTGAGCAATTTGTGTTTGAGCTTTCTTCTCAAAGTTTACTTTGCTACCACGGTAGATTTCAGTAACAATCTTTTCAATCTTTTCTTGAACAGAAAGGTCATTGTCATACAAACGTTTATAGTTAGCTGGATTTTCAGCGATAGTCTTGACAACCGCTTCAGCAAGAGCTACTCCACCTTCCGCGCCATCAGCCCAGACACTAGCCAATTCAACTGGTACATCGATTGAGGCACAAAGTTCTTTTAAGGCTGCAATTTCTGCTTCAGTATCAGACACAAATTCGTTGATAGCAACAACTGCTGGAATACCGAACTTACGGATGTTCTCAACATGGCGTTTCAAGTTGGCAAAACCTGCACGCACTGCTTCTACGTTTTCCTCTGTCAAAGCATCTTTAGCCACGCCACCATTCATCTTAAGGGCACGAAGAGTTGCTACAATAACTACTGCATCTGGAGATGTTGGCAAGTTTGGTGTCTTAATATCAAGGAATTTCTCAGCACCAAGGTCTGCACCAAAACCAGCTTCAGTAACTGTGTAATCAGCCAAGTGAAGGGCTGTGCTTGTTGCCAAGACTGAATTACATCCATGAGCGATATTGGCAAATGGACCACCGTGTACAAAGGCAGGTGTTCCGTAAATTGTCTGAACCAAGTTCGGCTTAATCGCATCCTTCAAAATCAAAGCCAAGGCACCCTCAACCTGCAAATCACCTACAGAAACAGGTGTACGATCATAGCGATAACCTATAACAATATTAGCCAAACGGCGTTTCAAGTCCTCAATATCCGTCGCCAAGCAAAGAATCGCCATGATTTCGGAAGCAACGGTAATGTCAAAGCCATCCTCACGTGGGATACCATTTAGAGGACCACCAAGTCCAACGGTTACATGACGAAGTGCACGATCATTCAAGTCCACTACACGTTTCCAGAGGATACGACGTTGGTCAATTCCCAACTCATTGCCTTGGTGCAAGTGGTTGTCAATCAAGGCAGAAAGGGCGTTGTTAGCAGTTGTAATGGCATGCATGTCTCCAGTGAAGTGGAGATTAATATCTTCCATTGGCAGAACTTGGGCATAACCACCACCAGCAGCACCCCCCTTAATTCCCATTACTGGACCAAGAGATGGTTCGCGAATAGCAATCATCGTTTTCTTGCCAATCTTGTTCAAGGCATCCGCAAGACCAATAGTAATAGTTGATTTTCCTTCACCTGCAGGTGTTGGGTTGATGGCAGTAACCAAAATCAATTTGCCAACTGGATTGCTTTCAACTGCACGAATTTTATCAAAGCTAAGCTTAGCCTTGTACTTTCCATACAACTCCAAATCGTCGTAAGAAATTCCAAGCTTCTCTACAACATCAACAATGGGCTTCAACTCAATACTCTGTGCGATTTCAATATCTGTTTTCATTCAAAACTCCTCTAACCTCTTATATGATAATTCATTATATCACAAAACAAGATTTTTAACATCCTCAAACTCTCTAAACGTTCGTAAATATCCATTTTTTTAAGGTTTTTAGAGCCCTTTCTTAAATTTTATATGGCTTTATAGTTTGAAACTATAGTAAATATTCGTTTCTACCAAAAATTTATCACTTTCATTTTACTTACCGTTTATTTTTGTGTACAATAGTGCTATGAAAATTTTAGTTACATCGGGCGGTACCAGTGAAGCTATCGATAGCGTCCGCTCTATCACTAACCATTCTACAGGTCGCTTGGGGAAAATCATCACAGAAACCCTGCTAGCTGCAGGGCATGAAGTTTGTTTAATGACGACAAAACGAGCTTTGAAGCCAGAATCCCATCCCAACCTAAGTATTCGAGAAATTAACAATACCAAGGACCTTCTACTGGAAATGCAAGAATGTGTTCAGGATTATCAGGTCTTGATCCACTCAATGGCTGTTTCTGACTACACTCCTTTTTATATGACAGGGCTTGAGGAAGTTCAGGCTAGCTCCAATCTGGAAGAATTTTTAAGCAAGCAGAATCATCAGGCTAAGATTTCTTCAACTGATGAGGTTCAGGTTTTGTTCCTTAAAAAGACACCCAAAATCATATCCCTAGTCAAGGAATGGAATCCTGCTATTCATCTGATTGGTTTCAAACTGCTGGTTGATGTTAACGAAGATCATCTGGTTGACATTGCTAGAAAAAGTCTTATCAAGAACCAAGCAGATTTAATCATCGCGAATGACCTGACTCAAATCTCAGCGAACCAGCATCGTGCTATCTTTGTCGAAAAAGATCAGCTTCAAACAGCCCAGACTAAAGAAGAAATTGCAGAACTCCTCCTTGAAAAAATTCAAGCCTATCATTCATAGAAAGGAAAGCTATGGCAAACATTCTCTTGGCTGTAACGGGCTCAATCGCCTCTTATAAGTCGGCAGATTTAGTCAGTTCTCTAAAAAAACAAGGCCATCAAGTCACTGTCTTAATGACTCAGGCTGCTACAGAGTTTATCCAACCTTTGACACTACAGGTACTCTCACAGAATCCTGTCCACTTGGATGTCATGAAAGAACCCTATCCTGATCAGGTCAATCATATCGAACTTGGAAAAAAAGCAGATTTATTTATCGTGGTACCTGCAACTGCTAACACTATTGCAAAACTAGCTCACGGATTTGCGGACAACATGGTAACCAGTACAGCTCTAGCCCTACCAAGTCATATTCCCAAACTAATAGCTCCTGCTATGAATACAAAAATGTATGACCATCCAGTAACTCAGAATAATCTGAAAACATTAGAAACCTACGGCTATCAGCTGATTGCTCCTAAGGAATCCCTACTAGCTTGTGGAGACCACGGACGAGGAGCTTTAGCTGACCTCACAATTATTTTAGAAAGAATAAAGGAAACTATCGATGAAAAAACGCTCTAATATTGCACCCATTGCTATCTTTTTTGCTACCATGCTCGTGATACACTTTCTGAGCTCACTTATCTTTAACCTTTTTCCATTTCCAATCAAACCGACCATTGTTCATATTCCTGTCATTATTGCCAGCATTATTTATGGTCCACGAGTTGGGGTTACACTTGGATTTTTGATGGGATTACTTAGCTTGACGGTTAACACGATTACGATTCTACCGACAAGCTACCTCTTCTCTCCCTTCGTACCAAACGGAAACATCTACTCAGCTATCATTGCCATCGTCCCACGTATTTTGATTGGTTTAACTCCTTACTTAGTCTATAAACTGATGAAAAACAAGACTGGTCTGATTTTAGCTGGAGCCCTTGGTTCACTAACCAATACAGTCTTTGTACTTGGTGGAATTTTCTATCTTTTTGGAAATGTTTTTGATGGTAATATCCAAAAACTCCTAGCAACTGTTATCTCAACAAATTCGATTGCCGAATTAATCATTTCCGCAGTTCTAACCCTAGCCATTGTTCCAAGACTACAAACCTTGAAGAAATAAAAACAATCTCCACTTTCATACTTGAAGGTGGAGATTTTGCTCTATACAGTTTCTTTTTAGTGAAATCTTTACCAATATTTATACTCAATGAAAATCAAAAAGTAAACTAGGAAGCTAGCC
>NZ_VMMR01000083.1:0-18604 GCF_013277285.1 Streptococcus sp. 339
ACTGCGTCAGATCTATCTGCAACCTCAAAACAGTGTTTTGAGCAACCTGAGGATAGCTTCCTAGTTTGCTCTTTGATTTTCATTGAGGATTATTTTCAAATCCCCCCAACTCAACAAGTATCTTTGAATTCCAGTCAATTTCTAGCACTGTTTGAAACGTTTCAGCGGGCTATTTCAGATTCGGTCCACTATTCCTTTCCAAAAACATTGCATATTGCGCCGAAGGAATTGCTCACACTATCCCCAAGCACAAAACCCTCAGTCGACTGACCGAGGGTTCCTTTTCATTATTCAAGAACTTGATTAGCTCAATGCATCCAAGGCATCATCCATTGAAAGAACTTCGTGGAAGACACGTTGTGTCAATTCAGTTTTTTGTTCTGGAGTGAGGTATTTAGTGTTTACACAGTATCCAGAGATACGTACGATAACGTCTTCACCTGACATAATCTTTTCGTAAACATCGTTCAAGTCCATAACGTTCAAGTTAACGTGTTGTCCACCGTTTTCGAAGTAACCATCAAGGATTGTTACCAAGTTATCAACTTGTTCGTCACGAGTCTTACCAAGAGCGCGAGGTGATACTTGTGTAGTCAATGAGATACCATCAGCTGCATAACTAAAGTCAAGGCTAGAAAGTGAATTCAAGTTTTGCAACCATCCACCTTTAGCTTTGTTAGATGGGTTAGCACCTGGTGAGAAGAATTCAAGTTTAGACAAGTTCACAGAACCATCTTCGTTGAGGTATACACCTTTGTGGACTGGTGAGTTACCAGTTTGTTTAGAGTAAGCAACGTTAGATGTGATTGTCAAAAGTGATACAGTAGCTTCTGCGTCTTTGTAAAGTTTGTGGCTACGTAGACGAGTAGTGTAAGCTTCGATCAACCATTCTGCCAATTCGTTTGAACGTGGGTCATCTTCACCCCAACGTGGGTATTCACCGATTGTTTCGTAATCGTAGATATAGCCATTTTCATCACGGATTGGTTTAACTGTAGCGTATTTGATAGCTGACAATGTGTCAACAGTGTTGGCAAATCCACAGATACCGAATCCCATGTTCGCACGTTGTTTAGTTGGCAAGAATGCCATTTGAACAGCTTCGTAGTTGTACTTATCAGTCATGTAGTGGATGATGTTCAAAGCATCTACGTAAGTGTCAGTCAACCAGTCAAGAGATTTTTCAAAGTTAGCTTTAACTGATTCAAATTCAAGAACTTCGTCACGGATTGGTTCGATGTCAAATACTTTGTAGTCTTTGTGAACATCGTCGTAACCACCGTTCAAACCAGTAAGAAGGGCTTTCAATACGTTTACACGCGCACCGAAGTACTGGATGTTGTGGCGTTGTTCTTCATTTTCTGGGTCAAGTGGAGACACACAGCATGAGATACAACTCATTTCACCATATCCGTCTTTAGCCATTGTTGTTACACCTTCGTATTGGATAGAAGAGTGTTTGTGGCTCATGTGCATACAGTAGCGGCGGAAGTTGTATGGCAATTTATCAGTCCAAAGAACTGTCAAGTTTGGTTCTGGAGAGTTACCGATGTTGTCAAGAGTGTTCAAGAAACGGTAGTCCATCTTAGTAACACGGTGACGACCGTCGTTACCCATACCAGCCATAGAAGTTGTGATGAAAGTTGGGTCACCTGAGTACAATTGGTCGTAAGCTTTTGTCCGAGCAAATTTAACTGTACGAAGTTTCATAACGAAATCATCAACGAATTCTTGGATTTCTGATTCAGTAAATGTACCACGAGCAAGGTCACGTTCTGCAAAGATGTCCAAAACGATTGGTACACGTCCTAGAGATGTAGCAGCACCGTTGATAACACGGCAGACAGACATGAAGGCGATGTTAACCCATTGGATCGCTTCTTTAACGTTCATCGCTGGTTTGCGAACATCAACTCCGTAAAGGTCACCCAAGCGAACAACTTGTTGCAATGCTTGGTATTGAAGGTTGATTTCTTCACGAAGACGGATTGTTTCTTCATCAATTTCTTCGATTGCATTCCAGTCGTTTACTTTTTCTTGCATCAAGTAGTCTGCACCGTAAAGAGCAAGACGTGCGTAAACACCGATGATACGTCCGCGTGAGTATGCATCTGGAAGACCAGTTACAGTGTGTGCGTGACGTGCGCGACGAATGTTTGAAGTGTAGGCACGGAAGATACCGTCGTTAACTGTTGTTACGTATTTAGTAAAGATTTCGTGAACAGCTGGATCTGGTTCGTATCCATTTTCTTTCAAAGTTGTTTCAGCCATACGGATACCACCTTTTGGCATGAAGTTCAATTTGAAGAGTTCATCGTTTTGGATACCGAAGATAACTTCATTTTCTTTATCGATAAATCCTGCTGGGATATCAGCGATAGATGTTGGACGAGTGTCCATTGGGAAACGAGTTTCTTCGTAGTGAGCCTTCGTTTCTTCTACAATTTTTTTGATGTGAAGTGAACGTTCTGTTGGTCCTGCAAGGAAGCTTTCGTCTCCATCGTAAGGTGTGTAGTTAGCTTGTACGAAGCGTGATACACTTGCTTTTTCTTTCCAATCTACGCCTTTGAAGCCTTCCCAAGCTTTGTCAAAAATATCTTGTGCTTCAACAACTGTTTTAACAACCATGTTAATGTCCTCTTTTTTCTTTCTAGTAACAACCATCTGTTACATTCATGAGACAAGCATACCATACAGTAACCGATTTCAACAAGTGGAAAATCCCTATTTTTACACTTTCTTTTCTAAAACAGTCTATATTTTATTTCAAACTGTATTATATTTTTGAAAAAATAAAGTCCTTTTTTCTTTTTTTCAGAAAAAAGGGTATAATAAAAGAAAATAAGCGGTAAAAAGGGGGCTAGGCATGTTGATTTTTCCTTTGTTAAATGATTTGTCAAGAAAAATCATCCATATTGACATGGATGCCTTTTTTGCTGCGGTGGAAATCAGAGATAATCCTAAACTCAGAGGAAAACCTGTCATTATCGGCAGTGACCCTCGGCAAACAGGTGGGCGGGGAGTCGTTTCTACCTGTAGCTATGAGGCACGAGCTTTTGGTATCCATTCAGCCATGAGCTCTAAGGAAGCCTATGAGCGTTGTCCCCAGGCCGTCTTCATCTCGGGGAATTATGAGAAATACAAAGCTGTGGGACTCCAGATTCGAGCTATCTTTAAGCGCTATACAGATTTAATAGAACCCATGAGCATTGACGAAGCCTATTTGGATGTGACAGAAAATAAACTCGGGATCAAGTCAGCGGTCAAAATTGCTCGCCTCATTCAAGAGGATATCTGGCAAGAACTCCATCTAACTGCTTCTGCTGGCGTTTCTTACAACAAATTCTTGGCTAAAATGGCCAGTGATTATCAAAAACCACATGGTTTGACAGTGATTCTACCTGACCAAGCTGAGGATTTCCTCAAACAAATGGATATTTCCAAGTTTCATGGAGTAGGAAAAAAGACTGTAGAACGTCTTCATCAAATGGGCGTTTTTACTGGCGCTGACCTACTTGAAGTCCCTGAAGTGACCCTAATAGATCGTTTTGGTAGACTGGGTTATGACCTTTATCGAAAGGCTCGTGGCATCCACAATTCCCCAGTCAAATCCAATCGCATCCGTAAGTCAATCGGGAAGGAGAAAACCTATGGGAAGATTCTCCGTGCCGAGGAAGATATCAAAAAAGAGCTGACTCTTCTATCAGAAAGAGTCGCTCTCAATCTCAGTCAACAAGAAAAATCTGGAAAAATTGTCATTTTGAAAATCCGCTACGAGGACTTTTCAACTCTCACTAAACGAAAAAGTCTAGCTCAAAAAACACAGGATGCTAGCCAGATAAGCCAAATAGCCCTACAACTCTATGAAGAATTAAGCGAGAAAGAAAGAGGTGTCCGCCTGCTGGGGATTACCGTGACTGGATTTTGAAACTCAATGAAAATCAAANNTTTGAGGTTGCAGATAGAGCTGACGCGGTCTGAAGAGATTTTCAAAGAGTATAAAACCTTGAAGAGCTGCCCCTTCAAGGTTTTTCTTATACAAATAAACGGACAAAACTGTAAAGTAGCAAGACACTACCAAGCACGATGCGGTATTTACCAAAAAGGGTAAAATCGTGTTTTTTCACATAACTTGTCAAAAAGCGAATAGCCACCATGCTGACTGCAAAAGCGACTCCCATCGCAACCAAGAGCAAGAACAATTGTCCAAAGCTCAAGAGCTGTCCTGCTTTCAAAAATTTGAAAATCTTTAAGGCACTAGCTCCAAACATAACAGGAATCCCTAGATAGAAGGTAAATTCTGTCACAACTGAACGACTGGTTCCATTTAACAAACCACCGACGATTGTAGCTCCAGAACGGCTTGTCCCTGGTAAAAGGGCAAGAACTTGGAAGAGTCCGATATAGAAAGCTGTTGTATAAGGAAGCTTGTCCAACTCTGTCACACTTGGCTCGATAGCACGCGCTTTATTACGTTTTTCCAAATAGATAAAGGCAATCCCATAGATAATCAACATGAGAGCAACAGAAACCATGTTATGGAAGTGGGTATCAAACCAATCATCAAACTTAAAGACGGCAAGTAAAGGCAAGGTCGCAATCAAGACCTTCAGCCATAGTCTCCAAGTCTTACGAACTTCCTGCTTGTCCTTAGTCGGTTTGAAAGGATTGAGCTTGTTAAAGTAGATTACCATGACCGCCAAAATCGCACCAAGCTGAATCACGACATTAAACATGGAAATAAAGGCTTCGTTTTGATTTTGGTATTGGATAAATTCCTCTGCTAAAATCAAGTGACCTGTACTGGAAATCGGCAACCATTCCGTAATTCCTTCAACAATCCCGAAGAAGATAGATTTTAAAATTTCAATAAGATACATAGATTACTCCTTTTTCTATCTTCCATTATAGCATATTTTTCAATCTATGGCAGTTCTCTTTAAAAGGCACCGATACTTCCACCACCTCCGCCTCCAGAGAAACCACCGCCAGAACTTCCACTTCCAGAAGATACAGAGTAGGTACTTGCTGTATTTGCGACACTGGCATAATGGCTCATTTGCGCGCTTGAATGATAAAACATACTGTGCCAGCCATAAGCTACATAGAGGTTGATATCTGGATTTTCCACTTGAATCTGATGAACCTTCATCAAATGGCTGACCTTGTCCGCATAGCCAAATAAGGTCGCATAGACCAAGAGGCGATTCCAGACCACAATACTTTCCAATTCAGCCTGATCCAATCGCGCAATCTCACGCAACATATTTTCAAAACTGGTCCAGAGATAGTAGACCTCTGCTCCTGCTTCATTTAGGACACCATCACGATTATCTAATCGAAGCTTCCAATAATAGAAAACAGCCAAAACCAAACCTAGAAAACCAAGTATTGGCAAGGGGAGGTAAAGATAGCCATAAACGTCCAAACTGTACAAGAACAAACCAAATCCAATAAATAGGGGCAAGATAGTGGAGAGTCCCATACCCACTTGCAAGGCCTTTTCCCCACCAGTTAAAGGACGATAGTAATCTGGGAGCCCCCAGAAGAAAACCCTGTCTCTGACCCCTTCTTGCATCTCTTTTAATACTGCTTCGAAAGAAGATTTAAGCTGACGCCCCTTTGCTTGAATCCGTTTTTCATCAGAGACTTTTGCTCTACGATAAAGACTATCAGATACCTTGTAATCCGCAAACAAATTGGAAAGAGTTTCTTCTTTTTTGCCTGAAAAAGCCAGATTTAGACAGTCTTTCTCAAAGCTTGACAAACCATCTTCTTTTACTAGCCTCAAACCAACTGCATCTCCTTCTGAAATGATAGAGACATTTCCACGGTCTATCACATCTAGCAAGGTAGCTTGAATAAGTTGGTCAAAGGTGAATTTGCCAGCCCCCTTGACCAAGGGACTCACTTCCTCCAAGGAGGTCGAGTAGACAGCCTCTGATAAAACCATAGGCTCTAATTCCATTGGTGGTTCATAGAGACGATGATTTTTGGCATATTTGACTGAAGGAGTGGTCTTTCTTCTATAGATAAAATAGAAGCAGACACTCAATAACAAGGAGATAGAAAGTATCGAAGGTAAGACCCAAGTAAGGAGTTGTTTACTTTGCTCTTTTTCTTTAACAATCGAGTCTTCTACCTTATTAAATTCTTCTAAATGATTTCCTTTCAATCCCTGATCCCTAGCGCTAGCAAAATCAGTTCGAGGCCAATAGGCATGCAATTCAACTCCACGCTTAGCCGGAAGATTGTCCAAACGAATAGTATAATCAAGGCTACTCTTTTCAATCGTTCCCTCTCTAAAAAGTTTCCCTATATGGAAAAAGAGTTTTTCAGCTCCCTTGTCTCCCCTTACATGAAATTCAAACTTGCCAATAGCCCCTGAACTATCTGTTAAAGGTTGCCAATTTAATTCAGCAATGTCATCATATAGGAAAAGCAAATTTTTTAAGTTCCATGTAAGCTCAACTTCAACTGTGTCGCCTTCCTGGCCTGGATTATAGACTCTCACAGTATAACCATTCGCTTCTTCTGTCACTTCGCTCGTAACGTCTGCTAGTTCAGCACCATTTTTCGCAGCCTGAACCTTTGGATGAGGATCAATGTCAAATCCACTAGGCATCTTGCCAGCACGTCCAAGTCCCACGATTTGGCCCTTAAAGTCCTCCTCAAACTGATAAACTATCTTTTGTCTAAATTCTGCCGTATTGTCTGCATGAATATACAAATCCCCTTGATAAGAGTTTATCTTGAAATCAATGGCGAAAACAGAAAGTGGCAGAAGGCAAAACAAGCCAAACATCAGTAAGAAAAAAGTTTTTTTCATCAACTAAGCCCCCTTTTTATCTTTCTTATCATTATAGCATTTTTTCGTAAGTAAAGGCTTACTTATGTTGAAAAATTACGCATTTTTCGATAAAATAGGAGACAGTTATTTTTTAATAGATTAGAATAGGAGAAATCATGAGAAAAATATACTTATCTATTTTCACAAGTCTCTTGCTGATGCTAGGACTTGTCAATGTTGCTCAAGCCGATGAATATTTACGCATCGGGATGGAAGCAGCATATGCCCCCTTTAACTGGACCCAGGATGATGATAGCAATGGAGCTGTCAAAATCGATGGAACCAACCAGTATGCCAACGGATACGATGTTCAAATCGCCAAGAAAATCGCTAAGGACTTAGGTAAAGAACCTTTGGTTGTTAAAACCAAGTGGGAAGGTCTAGTCCCTGCCCTTACTTCTGGTAAGATTGACATGATTATCGCAGGTATGAGTCCTACTGCCGAGCGTAAACAAGAAATTGCCTTTTCAAGCAGTTACTACACTAGCGAACCAGTTTTGCTTATCAAAAAAGATTCTGCCTACGCAAATGCTAAATCTTTGGATGACTTTAATGGTGCGAAAATCACTTCTCAACAAGGTGTCTACCTCTACGACTTGATTGCACAAATCTTAGGTGCTAAAAAAGAAACAGCTATGGGAGACTTCGCTCAAATGCGCCAAGCTCTTGAGGCTGGTGTCATCGATGCCTATGTTTCTGAACGCCCAGAAGCTCTGACTGCTGAAGCTGCTAACTCTAAGTTCAAGATGGTCCAAGTAGAACCAGGTTTCAAAACTGGGGAAGAAGATACAGCTATCGCCATTGGACTTCGTAAAGATGACAATCGTATTAGCCAAATCAATGCCAGCATCGAAACCATTTCAAAAGATGACCAAGTTGCCTTGATGGATCGTATGATCAAGGAACAACCTGCCGAATCTACAACAACTGAAGAGACTAGCAGTAGTTTCTTCAGCCAAGTCGCTAAAATTCTTTCTGAAAACTGGCAACAACTCTTGCGTGGTGCGGGTGTCACCCTTTTAATCTCTATCGTCGGAACTATCACAGGTCTCATTATTGGACTTGCCATTGGTGTTTTCCGTACTGCTCCTCTCTCTGAAAATAAAGCCATTTATAGCCTACAAAAACTAGTCGGCTGGATCCTCAATGTCTACATTGAAATTTTCCGTGGTACGCCAATGATCGTTCAATCGATGGTTATCTACTATGGAACTGCCCAAGCTTTCGGTATCAACCTTGATCGCACACTGGCTGCTATCTTCATCGTTTCGATTAACACTGGTGCCTACATGACTGAAATCGTCCGTGGTGGTATCCTAGCAGTTGACAAGGGACAATTTGAAGCTGCTACTGCTCTTGGTATGACCCATAACCAAACCATGCGTAAGATTGTCCTGCCTCAGGTTGTCCGTAACATCCTACCTGCAACTGGTAATGAATTTGTCATCAATATCAAAGATACATCTGTATTGAACGTTATCTCTGTTGTCGAACTTTATTTCTCAGGAAATACCGTGGCAACTCAAACCTATCAATACTTCCAGACATTTACAATCATCGCCGTGATTTACTTTGTCCTCACCTTCACCGTAACACGTATCCTACGCTTCATCGAACGCAGAATGGACATGGATACCTATACTACAGGTGCTAACCAAATACAAACGGAGGATTTTAAATAATGACACAAGCAATCCTTGAAATTAAACACCTCAAAAAATCCTATGGCCAAAACGAAGTGCTAAAAGACATTTCACTCACTGTCCACAAGGGAGAGGTAATCTCTATCATCGGAAGCTCTGGAAGCGGGAAATCGACCTTCCTACGCTCCATCAACCTACTTGAAACACCAACTGATGGACAAATCCTTTATCATGGACAAAATGTCCTCGAAAAAGGCTATGACCTCACGCAATACCGTGAAAAGTTGGGGATGGTGTTCCAATCCTTTAACCTCTTTGAAAATCTCAACGTGCTTGAAAACACAATTGTCGCTCAGACAACTGTCCTTAAACGCGAACGCACAGAAGCTGAAAAGACTGCCAAAGAAAACCTAGAAAAAGTCGGCATGGGAGAACGCTACTGGCAAGCGAAGCCAAGACAACTCTCAGGGGGTCAAAAACAACGTGTGGCCATCGCTCGTGCCCTCTCCATGAATCCGGACGCTATTCTCTTTGATGAACCAACATCAGCTCTCGATCCAGAAATGGTTGGAGAAGTCCTCAAAATCATGCAAGATCTGGCTCAGGAAGGCTTGACCATGATTGTCGTAACCCACGAAATGGAATTCGCCCGTGATGTCTCTCACCGTGTTATCTTTATGGATAAGGGTGTGATTGCTGAAGAAGGCAAACCAGAAGATCTCTTCACCAATCCTAAAGAAGACCGTACAAAAGAATTCCTTCAACGCTATCTCAAATAAAAAGAAAAGGCTGCCTCAACCGTGCAGTCTTTTTGCTGTCCTCAAAATGAAAAGGCAGATTCTCTATCTCTACTACTTGAGGGTCAAGAATCCGCCGTTATCCAAAGATTAATCTTCAAATTTTTCATGATTTTTTTCATAGAAATCAATTAGGCCTAGGGCTGTTTCAAATGAAATATTTTTTACTTTTGCACGACCCTGCGCCAGAGCAATGATAGACATTTCACGCGCATTCGTTTCCTTAGAGATACGGTAGCCTGTGATTTTCTTATCACGAACCCAGCCAACAACTGATTCTACTTTTTCAAAGTTTGACTTAGCCATGTTTTTCTCCTATTTTCTTCTTTACAATACTTAATTGTATACGTTTTTACTACTTTTGTCAATAAAAAAACATATATTCAATAAAATAAATGACCCAGAATCTTCTTACTTCCTTTTTAAAGCCGATAATATATAGTTTTCCGCTTACTATAACCCATCAGTATGCTCCTAAAAAACAATTGCATTATTAAACTTTAAATTTGTAAAAATATTCACGTATGCTGAATACCAGTTTCTTAATAGGATAGACAGGATTTACTATTTCATTCTATCTATTCCTTTTAAATCAACAAGCCCACTAAAGATAGTCTTTCACTCCTCACTATCTCTAAATCATTCCGTTTTCTTTCTCCTTCTTTGGTTCCTTTCCTGTCCTTATCTATATCTTATCCATTTCACAACCGGTACTACTTACTTTGTACAATCTTGCATCTTCTGATTACATACCCACTTTCCAGCTAGTCATTTAAAATCAGTATCACTAGCTATTGCATGTCTAGCACTATTGTCTATCTCACGAGTTTTTCGACCAACTCACCTAGCAGTCATCTCACAAACATTGATTATTTTTTTTGATTCCTATTATATTTAGAGAAATCTCAAATTAGGGATATATACAATTGGGGATTTCAAAAAATTTCCTTATATATAGTAAGTAATTCTGCCGCCTTAATATAAACAGAATCGAAAATAATAGGTGTTATAGTGAGTTGTAGTAGAAATAGCACGATAAGCTTCCTAAAACCATAGGAATCGCCCCCTTTCTTCACTATCATTATAACACCTATACATTAGTTGTGCAAATAATATGATATTTTTTTATTAGTCCTCAGACAAGCATATTATAGAGCGTTTCATTCCCATTTAAGTTAATATAAGCTGGATCAAAACCTTCCATTCGACGAATTAAGCCTGCATAATCATGCTTATCTGCCAAAGCGATCCCAATCAATACTGGACCTGTTCCCTTACTAGCTCGCTTGATATACTCAAAACGGGTGATATCATCATTTGGCCCCAAGATATCATTTACAAACTCACGCAAAGCTCCTGGACGCTGTGGGAAATTGACCACAAAGTAATGTTTGATCCCATCATAAATCAAGGCACGCTCTTCCATTTCTGGCATACGGTTGATATCATTATTCCCTCCAGAAATGATACAACAAATGGTTTTCCCCTTGATATATTCAGCTAAAACCTCTAAAGAGGCGATACTAGCTGCTCCAGCAGGTTCTGCAACAATCCCTTGCTTAGAGTAGAGGTCAATCAAAGTTTCAGAAATCAATCCCTCATCGACACCTACCAAAGTTTGAACATGTTGACGCGTTGCTTCATAGGTCAACTGTCCTACCTTTTGCACAGCAATCCCATCCGCAAATTTGTCAATTTCTTTGAGTTTAACAGGTCCACCAGCTTCAAAAGCAGCTTTCATGGAACGCGCTCCATTAGCCTCTACCCCAATGACTTCAATTTCTGGACTTGTTTCCTTGATATAGGTAGAAACCCCGGCAATGAGACCGCCACCACCAACAGGGACCAAGACAGCATCAAAGTCAATCGATTCTTTTCGAGCTTCTTCTAAAATCTCATAAGCAACTGTTCCTTGACCCGCTTGGACATGAGTATCATCAAAGGGAGCAATAAAGGTACGATTTTCAGAGACTGTAAATTCTTGAGCTGCTTTGGCTGAGGCATCAAAGGTATCTCCAACTAGTTTAATGGTTACAAAGTCCCCGCCAAAAAAGCGAACTTGCCCGATTTTTTGTTGCGGAGTGGTAATGGGCATAAAAATAGTAGCAGGAATTTTCATCTCATTGCAGGTATAGGCTACTCCCTGCGCATGATTTCCCGCAGAAGCGCAGACTACCCCACGTTCACGCTCTTCCTTGCTGAGCTGGGAAATGGCATAATAGGCACCACGGATCTTAAAAGAACGAACACGCTGGGCATTTTCTTTTTTCAAATAAATCTTAGCACCATACTTCTCCGATAAATAATGGTCGTAATCCAGTGGGGTATTCACAACCACACCATTCAAGACCTTATGAGCCTTGATAATATCTTTTGAACTTAACATATAAAACCTCTTTTTCTATAAAAAACAGTCACTAATGACTGTTTTTTTAGTTATTCATCTCCAAAAACTTCAGCAACACTTTCATGATATTTATGAGCCATACGAATTGAAAACTCTTTAGGAAGTTCATAACGATTTGTGGAAATCCAATCATATAACCATTCTGCCAAACTTTCTTCACTATCATTACGATGGAAGATAAAATAGTTTAAAACTTCTTTATATTCTACATCATTCAAATCCAGCGTGTCTACAAATTGACTACGAGGAACAAAATTAGAATCTAATTTTCTTAGTTGATCTGTCAATTCTCCCAATTGTAAATCCAACTGAAAAAATAATTTTTGCAGTTGCCTATCAGTTTCATCACATCCTGTCTTGATAGAAAACAAATTGGTAATATTCATATGATTTCAACCCCTAAATAAGTATATCTAATATCCCACGAATAGCTGAAGCTACTATTTTAAGCAAAATTCTTTGCTTTCTAATTAGTTATAGATTTTGAATGCATCATCGTCGTTTTTACCAACGAAAGGCATTGCTTTACGCAATTCTGCACCAACTTTTTCAATTTCAAGGTTAGCTGCTTGTTCACGGTAAGCAGTCAATTTTGGACGTCCAGCTTTATAGTCATTTACAAAGTCATTTGCAAATTTACCATTTTGGATGTCTGCCAAGACAGCTTTCATATTTTCTTTAACTTGCTCAGTAATCACACGTGGACCTGATACATAGTCACCGTATTCAGCAGTGTTTGAAATAGATTGACGCATTTTCTTGAATCCACCTTCATAGATCAAGTCAACGATCAATTTCATTTCGTGAAGAACTTCAAAGTAAGCCAATTCTGGAGCGTAACCTGCTTCTGTCAAGACTTCGAAACCTGCTTCGATAAGGGCAGTCAAACCACCACAAAGTACAGCTTGTTCACCAAACAAATCTTCTTCAGTTTCTTCTTTGTAAGTTGTTTCAAGAAGACCTACACGAGCTGCTCCAACACCTTTACACCAGTCCATAGCAATGTTTTTCGCATTTCCTGTTGCATCTTGGTATACTGCGTAAAGAGCTGGTACACCAAATCCTTCTTCGTAAGTACGGCGTACCAAGTGCCCTGGTCCTTTAGGAGCACACATAAAGACATCTACATCCGCAGGAACTTTGATAAATTCGAAGTGAATGTTGAAACCATGAGCAAATCCAACTGCATTCCCAGCTTCCAAGTTTGGAGCGATTTCTGCTTCGTACAATTCTTGTTGGATTTCGTCTGGTGCCAAAATCATGATAACATCAGCCAATTTAGTTGCTTCTGCTACTGTGTAAGTGTCAAATCCATCTTCTTTTGCTTTGTCAAAAGATTTACCTGGACGTACACCGATGATGACATCGCGACCTGAGTCACGCAAGTTTTGAGCATGCGCATGTCCTTGTGAACCATAACCGATAACGGCGATTTTTTTACCGTCAAGTGCTGCTACTTTAACATCTTTTTCGTATTCCATTTGAACTGCCATAGTTTTTCTCTCTTTTCTATCATTTATTGCCTTTTAGGCTGGTTTAACAAATTTAAGTTGGATTTTTAGTCACGGGTAAATCCAGTTGCACCCGTTCGAGCAATATTGCGAATACCGTATGGTCGAATGACTCGTAATAGAGCTTCACTCTTTTCAGCATTTCCTGTCATCTGAATGGTAATCGAGCTTGGCGCTACGTCTACCACTGTTGCACGGAAAGGTTGAATAATCGCTAGAATCTCAGCTCGCTTCTCAGCTGGCGCTGACATCTTAACCAAAATCACCTCGCGCTCCAAATGAGGCTTGTCTGTAATATCACGAATGCGAATCACATCAATCTGACGATTGAGTTGCTTGATAATTTGCTCCACTTCATCATGAGAAGCAACATCAATAATAATGGTGATACGCGATACATTCGGATCTTCTGTTGCTCCAACAGAGATGCTTTCAATATTAACCTGACGACGAGATAAGACACCTGTAAAGCGATTGAGGACTCCTGAACGATTTTGTAGTTTTGCTGTTAACATTCTACGCATGGAACTTCACCCCCAACATCTCATGATTACTCTTACCAGCCGGTACCATTGGTAACACCTGTTCCTTACGAGAAATATCTACCTCAATTAGCATAGGAACATGCTCAGTGATGACTTCAAGGTCTTGAGCCAAGGTCTCAGGATTGTCAAACTTATAGTTTTTAATACCATAAGCCTGCGCCATCAATTGGAAATCAGGAAGGGTATCAAAGACCGACTCTGATGTTCTTCCTTCATAGAAGGATTCCTGCCACTGGCGAACCATTCCAAGTGAATGATTGTTCAGCATAACCACCTTGATTGGCACCTTGTAAATATTCAAAATAGCCAACTCCTGGTTGGTCATTTGGAAACCACCATCCCCAACAAACAAGACTACTTCCTTATCTGGGTTAGCAATTTTAGCCCCGATTGCTGCTGGAATTCCGAATCCCATGGTTCCTAAACCACCTGAAGTCACTAACTGACGTTCATTTTGGTAGGGATAATACTGGGCTGTCCACATTTGGTGTTGACCAACATCTGTTACCACAATGGCATCTCCATTCGTCAATTCACCAATGCGTTCAATAACTGCTTGCGGTTGAACCACACGCTCTTTCTTATCATAAGAACGAACACGGTTCTTGTCTTTAGTAACTTTCTCAATCCATTTCTCAGTATTGTTATGAACTGTCGGTTCTGCTAGCAACATTTGCAAGGCTTTCTTAGCATCTCCAACTACAGGAATATCTGCACTGATAATCTTGCCAATCTCGGCTGGGTCAATATCAATATGGGCAACCTTAGAATTCTTAGCAAAAGTCTTTGGATTTCCTGTCAAACGGTCATCAAAACGAGAGCCAATACTAATCATAAAGTCCGTCTCTGTCATTGCAATATTCGCTGCGAAAGAACCGTGCATCCCCCCCATTCCAAGGAAGAGTGGGTGAGTCGTTGCAATTGTTCCTTGACCTAAGAGAGTTGTTACGACTGGAATTTGATAGCGTTCTGCAAATTCATTTAATTCTGCCGCAGCCTCAGCATAACTAATTCCACCACCAGCTAACAAGACTGGCTTTTTAGCCTTGGACAATTGCTTCAAGATTTTCTTGATTTGCATATCATTTGGTTCAAGAGTCGGCTGATAGCTTGGTAGGTTCACTTCTGGTGAATAAATGAAGTCTGTTTCTAAAGCAGATACGTCTTTAGGTAGGTCAATGACGACTGGCCCTGGACGGCCTGTAGTCGCGATATGGACAGCTTCCGTGATGATACGCGGAATATCAGCTGTCTCACGAACTTGGTAATTGTACTTAGTGATTGGCATGGTAATTCCCACGATGTCTGCCTCCTGAAAGGCATCCTTCCCAATCCCTGCTCGCCCTACCTGACCTGTAAAGACCAAAAGGGGAACACTATCGCTCATGGCATCCGCAATCCCTGTAATGGCATTTGTTGCTCCCGGTCCGCTAGTAACGACGGCAACACCCAACTTTCCAGTTGATTTAGCATAACCTTCAGCTTCATGCAGACAACCTTGCTCATGGCGTCCTAGAATGTGGTGAATACCTTTAAAATTATATATCGCATCATAAAAAGGCAAGACTGCACCACCAGGATAACCAAAGATGGTATCAATTCCTAAATCACGAAGTGTTTCCAAAACTAGGTCCGAACCCGTCTTAGGAGATTCTAAACTGATTTTCTCCATTGTTCCCCTTTCTTTCCTCTTAAAAATAACTTGTTACTATCATACCATTTTTTAAAAAATTTTCAAGAGAAAAGAAGAAATTTTCTGAATTTTCTATTTTAACGTTTATTTATGAATGTTATTTTTGTTTTTATTAAAAAGATACCGTTTTCATTTACTAAAAAAGAAAAAAGAACTGATTTCTCAGTCCTTCATTAATCGGCTCTTATTCCACACTAAATAGATAGGGGTAAACAGGTTGTTGACCTTGGTGGATTTCAACTTCAAGATCCTCAAATTCTTCTGCGATTTCTTGAGCGATTTCATTGGCAAGTTCTTCGCTTCCGTCTTCACCGACATAGAAGGTTACGATTTCACTGTCTTCATCCAACATATGTTTCAAAGTTTCTGCCAAGGTTTGGTGCATGTCAGGGTTTGACACGAGGATTTTCCCATCCACCATACCTAGATTATCGTTTTCATGGATTTCTAAACCATCGATCGTTGTATCACGCACGGCTGTTGTGACGCTTCCGCTAACGACATCGCTAAGAGCAGCTGTCATACGCTCTTGGTTTTCTTCAATGGACTTGCTTGAATCAAAGGCAAGAAGACTTGTCAAACCTTGAGGAAGAGTGCGGGCCTCTACCACTACTGCTGGTTGCTCCAAAACTTCTGCCGCAGATTGAGCTGCCATGAAGATATTCTTGTTATTTGGCAGGAAGATGATGTTACGGGCATTGACCTGTTCAACAGCCTTGATAAAGTCTTCTGTTGAAGGGTTCATGGTTTGACCGCCTTCGATAACATAATCCACACCTTGAGAACGGAAGATATCTGCTAGACCTTTACCAGCCACCACAGCAATCAAAGCATACTCTTTTTCTTCAGCTGGCTTGCTAACTTGGGCAGTTTCTTTCTCAATCTGTGCTTCGTGTTGGTTACGCATATTGTCAACTTTTACCTTGACCAAGCTACCATATTTTAGACCTTCTTGCATGACAAGTCCTGGATCTTCTGTATGGACATGGACTTTGACGATTTCATCATCATTGACAACGAGGAGAGAATCTCCAAGTTCATTCAAGTAGTTACGGAATTCATCGTAGTCAAAATCTTTGGCATAGGTTGGACCTTGCTTAAGAGCTACCATGATTTCAGTACAGTAACCAAAGTTGATATCCTCAGTCGCCACATGACCAGCCACAGACTTGTGGTGCTCTGCATTGATCATTTCACTCATATTGGCAGGAGTCGCTACAAAGTCCTCAGATGCAATATATTCACCAGTAAGGGCAGAAAGGAAACCTTCGTAGATAAAGACCAATCCTTGACCACCTGAGTCCACAACGCCAACTTCCTTCAATACTGGAAGCATGTCTGGCGTTTTAGTTAGAGCTGTTTTAGCACCTTCCAAGGCTGCGCGCATGACTTCAACAGCATCATCTGTTTGCTCAGCTTTTTTCTTAGCACCGATAGCAGCCCCACGAGAAACTGTCAAAATCGTTCCTTCAACTGGTTTCATCACTGCCTTATAGGCAACTTCAACACCTGATTGGAAGGCAAGGGCCAAGTCTTGACCTGTTAACTCGTCTTTATCCTTGATGGCTTGTGAAAATCCACGGAAAAGCTGAGACATAATAACTCCTGAGTTCCCACGCGCACCCATCAAAAGCCCTTTAGCAAGAATGCTCGCTACCTCTCCAACTGTAGAAGCTGGCTTGTCTGCAACTTCTTTAGCTCCATTTTCGATGGTCATCCCCATGTTTGTTCCAGTATCTCCATCTGGAACAGGGAAGACGTTTAATGAATTGACATATTCAGCTTGCTTATTCAAGCGAGTTGATGCAGCCTGCACCATTTCTTGAAATAAGCTAGTAGTAATTTTTAACACGGTTATTCTCCTACAACTTTGATATTTTGAATGTAGACATTTACAGTCTGAGCAGTAATTCCAAGCTGGTTTTCCAAGCTAAAGGCAACACGCTCTTGAATGTTTTTTGACACTTCACTAATCTTTGTTCCGTAGCTTAACACGGTATACACATCAACTGCAATGCTTCCATCTTCGGCTGCCTTTACGACGACACCTTTGGAATAATTTTCCTTACCTAGAAGGGCTTGGAAATTATCTTTGAGGGCATTTTTACTAGCCATACCGACCACACCAAAAATTTCAGTTGCTGCTCCACCTACGACGGTTGCAATCACTTCATCTGTTAGTTCGATTTGACCATCTTTTGTATTAATTTTTACAGTCATCCTTTTTACCTCAACTAGTTGATACTCTATTTTATCATATTTCAGCCCAAGTGTAAAAGCAGAATACTGTATCAGCGGATATTTACTCTGCTTTTAAAATGATTTTTTCACTATGTCAAAAGAAAAAGACCCTGAGGTCTCCTTGCTTTTATTATTAAACGCGTTCAACTTTACCTGATTTCAAAGCGCGAGCTGAAGCCCAAACTTTTTTAGGTTTACCATCGATAAGAACAGTAACTTTTTGAAGGTTTGGTTTTACGGCACGTTTTGTTTGGTTCATCGCGTGTGAACGGTTGTTTCCTGATACAGTCTTACGACCTGTAAAGTAACATACTTTAGCCATTGTGTTTTCCTCCTATTAAATCTAATATAGCGGATGTGCTAGCACTACATACCGTACTATGTTATCACACTTTCTTCATTTTTGCAAGGGAATTGGAAGATTTTTTTATTTATTGTGATTCGAATGTGATATTGAAAGTTCTATAATGAAGTTAGCCATCCAGCCCTCCTAAAAATTAGATGGTTTAACTAGCTTATAGCTAGTACTCGATTTCATTTGATAAGAGGCTTGATGCTGTTAGGCTGACAAGCCAAGGCTAAGATTAGCCTTGGTTTAGCTGACAAAACTGCTTCAAGGGTTCCTCTTGTCAAATGAAAGCTCTTCTAGGCATAAGAAAACACCTCTGTGTTATACTTGTTGTTCAATCACAAACACAAGAAAGGCACAGAGATGAAAAGCCATTATACTACAAAAGCCAAACATTTGACAATCGATAGCCGTCGCTTAATCGAAAGATGGAAAAAAGAAGGGAAATCAAATAGAGAAATCGCCTCTTTACTTGGAAAAGCTCCTCAAACCATTCACAATGAAATCAAGCGTGGGACAGTCCGACAATGTCTTGGAAAAGGACGCTTTAAAGAGGTTTATTCTGCCG
>NZ_VMMR01000084.1:0-1114 GCF_013277285.1 Streptococcus sp. 339
TTACGATTTCAAGAACTCCTCTCAGTTCTGAGGACACGGTAATGATTGATGCGACGGAAGTAAAAATCAATCGTTCTAAAAAAACAATTAGAGAATGATTCTGGTAAAAAGAAATGCCACGCTATGAAGGCTTAAGCGATTGTCACAAGTCAAGGGAGAATTGTTTCTTTGGAGCTCGCTGTGAACTATTGTCATGATATGAAGTTGTTCAAAATGAGTCGCAGAAATATCGGACAAGCTGGTAAAATCTTGGCTGACAGTGCTTATCAAGGGCTCATGAAGCTATATCCTCAAGCGCAAACTCCGAGGAAATCCAGCAAACTCAAGCTGCTAACAGCTGAAGATAAAGCCTGTAACCATGCGCTATCTAAGGAGAGAATCAAGGTTGAGAATATTTTTGACAGAGTATAGTAGATTGAAACTAGAATAGTACACATCTACTTCTAAAACATTGTTAGAAATCGATTTGACTGTCCTGATCGATTTGTCCTGTTCTTATTTCATTTCACTATGAAAACGTTTAAAATATTTTCAACAACCTATCGAAATCATCGTAAACGCTTCGGATTACGAATGAATTTGATTGTTGGTATTATCAATCATGAACTAGGATTCTAGTTTTGCAGGAAGTCTAATAAATATAAACCGTAAATATGCCTGCCTGCTTTTGCTATCATGGTTTGGCTACCTATCCCAAGTTCGGATAAAAATACTTTCAAGTATTTATTCAATCCATAATTTGTAGAAAGTTTATACCTTCTATCACAAGAGACCAAATCATATTTCTTTAATTCTTCACGATTATAAAGAACCTTATCTTGTTCCTCTTTCAATGCATCCAATACAGATATTAAATCTTCATCAATAATAATTTCTCTTATGGAAGTATTCGTTTTTTGAGGAATAAAATTTGTCGATTTCTAGCAAATCTTCCATACGTTTTTAGAGTTTCTCTTTCATTTTCTATTTTATAATTCACCTTCTAATTCTCTTATAATCGAGTGTAAAGATTCTTTCGTTTTGGGAACAGATTCCTTCAATATACCCTCTATAATTTTAAAATTTAAGTTAGAATAATTATGATAAATAAAATTTCTAAAACCTTTTATCTGAG
>NZ_VMMR01000085.1:0-10455 GCF_013277285.1 Streptococcus sp. 339
CTGACGAAGTCAGTAACCATACCTACGGTAAGGCGACGCTGACGTGGTTTGAAGAGATTTTCGAAGAGTATTACCTTCAAGAAGCTCCATTGATGCCCCACCACCGCGTCACAAATACCTACACTGACACAAAAAGGTGACATAGCCACCTTTTTGGGCTCTATAATATTTGTAGTGGGTAAATCCCCTATGGATATCATTAATAAGGATACATACAAGGAACTCATCGCCAAACTGGACTATGAAGCTCCATCTTGTCCTGAGTGCGGAAGTCAAATGAAGAAATATGACTTTCAAAAACCTTCTAAAATTCCTTATCTTGAAACGACTGGTATGCCTACTAGAATTCTCCTTAGAAAGCGTCGTTTCAAGTGCTATCATTGTTCTAAAATGATGGTCGCTGAAACTTCTATCGTCAAGAAAAATGACCAAATCCCTCGTATTATCAATCAAAAAATTGCGCAAAAGTTGATTGAAAAGACTTCTATGACCGATATTGCCCATCAGCTGGCCATTTCAACTTCAACTGTCATTCGAAAGCTCAATGACTTCCACTTTGAGTGTAATGTTAGAAATCTGCCTGAGATTATGTCTTGGGACGTTGAAACAGTCCGGGGAGTGACTGTTTCAATCGGGAGATGGAGATGAGCTTCATTACGCAAGATTTTAACAATCTCAATATCATCACTGTTCTTGAGGGAAGAACACAAGCTATCATTCGTAATCACTTTCTTAAGTATGATAGAGCTGTCCGATGTCGCGTCAAAATTATTACTATGGATATGTTTAGCCCTTATTATGCCTTGGCTAAACAGATTCGCTTTCAAATTTCTAGGCTCAGGCTGAAACAGTCTCCCAGACTGTTTCACTCCCGAATGCTAAAATCGTTCTAGATCGCTTTCATATTGTACAACATCTTAGCCGTGCTATGAGTCGTGTGCGTGTCCAAATCATGAATCAGTTTCATCGAAAATCCCATGAATACAAGGCTATCAAGCGCTACTAGAAACTCATTCACCAGGATAGCCGTAAATTGAGTGATAAACGTTTTTATCGCCCTACTTTTCGTATTCACTTGACCAATAGAGAGATTCTTGACAAGCTTTTGAGCTATTCAGAAGACTTGAAACACCACTATAATCTCTATCGGCTCTTACTTTTTCACTTCCAGAATAAAGAGCCTGACAAATTTTTCGGACTCATTGAGGACAATCTAAAGCAGGTTCATCCTCTTTTTCAGACTGTTTTTAAAACCTTCCTCAAGGATAAAGAAAAGATTGTCAACGCCCTTCAACTACACTATTCTAACGCCAAACTGGAAGCGACCAATAATCTCATCAAACTTATCAAGCGCAATGCCTTTGGTTTTCGAAACTTTGAAAACTTCAAAAAACGGATTTTTATCGTTCTGAATATCAAAAAAGAAAGGACAAAATTTGTCCTTTCTCGAGCTTAGCTGACTTCAACCCACTACAGTTGACAAAGAGCCCAAAAAAGCCTATCACACAAGCTCTAAAGCTGGATATGATAGGTTTTTATATTTTTCTTAACGTACTGTGCGGATACGCATTGTATTTGTACGAACAGCTTCTCCTACTGGTACACCAGCAACGATAACGATATCATCACCTGACTCAACGAGACCTGCTTCTACCGCTTTACGTTCAGCGATTTCGAACATATCGTCAGTTGAAGATGGAGCATCTGTCAACATTGGGATAACACCCCAGTTCAACATCAATCCACGTTCTGTCAATTCATCAAATGTCAATGCCAAGATGTCAGCATTTGGACGGTATTTAGAGATCAAACGTGCAGTGTGACCTGTCTTAGTAAGAGTTACAACCAATTTAATGTCCATTGAGTTAGTCGCATCTTTAACAGCTGAAGCCATTACTTCTGTCTTAGAGTTACGTTCGAATGAATCTGAATCAAGACGTCCGTATTCATTAAGAAGAGTTTGAGCGTTCTTGTCGATTGTAGCCATTGTAGTTACTGACTCAAGTGGATATTTACCGTTTGCAGACTCACCTGAAAGCATTGTAGCGTCAGTACCGTCGATAACAGCGTTGAATACGTCTGATACTTCTGAACGAGTTGCACGTGGTTTTTCAGTCATTGTTTCAAGCATGTTTGTTGCAGTAATAACAACTTTACCTGCAGCATTGACTTTCTTGATAATCATTTTTTGGTAAACTGGAACCATTTCGAATGGTACTTCGATACCCATATCACCACGAGCGATCATGATACCATCAGCTGCTTCGATGATTTCATCCAAGTTATCGATACCTTGTTGATTTTCGATTTTAGCGAACAATTGAACATGCCCGTTTCCAGTTTCTTCACAGATTGCACGAACTTCGTTCACGTCTTTTGCAGTACGTACGAATGAAATCGCAATAAAGTTGATACCTTGTTCAAGACCAAAGCGGATATCGTCGTTATCACGTTCAGCAAGGGCTGGGAAAGGAATTTTAGTGTTAGGAATATTCACACCTTTTTGTTTAGCGATGATACCATCGTTTTCAACTTCCACTTCAAATTCACGAGTTGCGTCATCTTTAGCAACCACACGAAGACCAAGTTTACCGTCGTCAACCAACACTTGACGACCAACTTCAACATCATCATAGATATCCAGAGCACCAGCAACGTTCAATGCAATCACTTCACGAGTTGATTTGATTCCTTGTTTAGTTGCAACACGGATTTTCTCACCAGTTTTGTATGAATACTCTTTAGCTTCACCTTCGAACAATTCTGTACGGATTTCTGGTCCTTTTGTATCAAGAAGGAAACCAACTTTTTTACCTGCAAGTTTTTCAGCAAGTTTAACAGTTGCCATACGCTCACCTTGTTCTTGGTGGTCACCGTGTGAGAAGTTGAAACGGAATGTGTTAGCACCAGCTTCAATCAATTGAGCAATGTTTTTAGCTGAAGCTTCAACATCAAGTTTTTCACCCCAGTATCCGTCCTCACCGAATTTTTTACCACCACGGATTTCTACCGCAGGACCCAAAGTTGCAACGATTTTTACACGTTTGTTCATGATTTTTGTGACTCCTTTATAGATATGACCTTTTTGGTCTTATTAACTAAATTGTAAATTATGACAAGCTCTTATTCAAGCTAGATAGCTCAATATCGGCTTTGTGTGGGTTGTTAACTACAATCTTACCTTCTGCAGTAAGGCTAAACAATGCTCCTTCTTCTGCCGTTCCAAGAATTGGGTTTTCAACCATTTTCTCGTTACGGATACCAACCGCAACACCACCAATACCTTCTTTAAGAAGTTTAACAGCATGGGCACCCATACGTGACGCCAATACACGGTCACGCGCAGTTGGAGAACCACCACGTTGAATATGTCCAAGTTCTGTCACACGAAGGTCGCTTGTATCTCCAGCTTCTTTAAGTTTTTGACCAAATTCAGCTGCTGACATCACACCTTCAGCTAAGACGATGATATTGTGTTTTTTACCACACTCATAACCACATTTAATGCTTTCTACGATGTCTTCAATCTTGAATCCTTCCTCAGGAATGATGATTTCATCTGCACCAGTTGCAATACCAGCCCAAAGAGCGATATCACCAGCGTTACGTCCCATAACTTCAATAACAAAAGTACGACGGTGACTTGATGATGTATCACGAATCTTATCAATAGCATCCATAGCAGTTGTAACCGCTGTGTCAAAACCGATTGTAAAGTCAGTACCAACGATATCGTTATCGATTGTACCTGGAAGACCGATAGCAGGGAAACCATGCTCAGTCAAACGCATAGCGCCGTGGTAAGAACCGTCTCCACCGATAACAACTACACCTTCAATGCCGTGTTTTTTCAATTGCTCAATCCCTTTTAGTTGCCCTTCAAGTTGAGCGAACTCTGGGTAACGAGCTGAGTGAAGGAAAGTACCACCACGAGAAATGATGTCTCCTACTGAAGCTGCATCTAGGGGATGAATTTCACCGGCAACCATACCAGCATATCCGTCATAGATACCAAACACTTCCATTCCTTCTGAAATTGCTTGACGAACAACTGCACGGATAGCAGCGTTCATACCAGGGGCGTCTCCACCACTAGTCAAAACAGCAATACGTTTCATATTGGTTTATGCTCCTTTTTCTTTTAACAGTCTTCTTGATTATACCACATTTGATTTTAAAATTCTTCTATTTTCCGTATTTTTAGCGATAAATCGTTTTCATAACGATTTCATTCAATTTCTCCTCTAATTCATCAGATTTAACTACAAAATAATGGGGAGAAACGATGGTTTTCTGTTCCTCCTCATACCGGATGATGACTGGGATTGAGCCTTTAAATTGTTCTAAAATACGTGAAATTTCTTGATCCGATTCATGATTTTTCACCTGTATCCAAAAGCGTTCAGCAACTGCTTCTCTTATTTCTTGTGCAATCATTTGCAGACGGCCATCACGTGATTGTATTTTTCCTTTTATATAGTAGAAGGCTCCCTCTTTTATTTCCTGTCCAACCTGACGATATAAGTCTGAAAAGAGAGTGACGTCCAATTTTTTCTTACTATCATCTACCTGTAAGAAGGCCATATTTTCACCCTTTTTGGTACGAATCACTTTTATTTTCTGAACTTCAACCAAAATAATAGCATAGCTATTTTCTGACAAATTTCCGATTGGGGTAATTGGGTAAATAGCTTTACTTGCGATAGTTTGTAGTGGATGTTTGCTGACACCTATCCCTAAAAGCTCTTGTTCCATATAGAATTTTTCTTGTTCCGTCCAATCCTCCGATTCCTGCCAACTATAAATAGTATCTCCAAATAAACTTCCCAACTCTTTCACAAATTCAAATAGATTGGCTAAGTTATTAAATACTTTTTGACGATTTTTTTCAAATAAATCAAAAAGACCAACTTTTACCAAAGGTTCTAGCAGAGGTAGTTTCAGATAATTCTCAGGTAATTTAGCTATAAAATCTTCAATGTTAGAATAGGGTCTATTTTCAATAATCCAGAGAGCTAAATCATTACTGACTCCCTTAATCGATTTCAATCCTAGATAGATGGACTTGTTGGCAATTTTATCGTGATAGGGAATGGTGTTGATGGACAGAGGAGCCACTTCAAAGCCTGCTTCAAGTGCATCTATTAAGTAATCACTGTTGGCAGAATTCAACATGACCTGATAAAAAATGGCTGGATAATGCGTTTTGAAATAAGCCAACTGGAAGGCCAAAGCTGAGTAAGCATAGGCATGTGACCTGTTAAAACCATAACCTGCAAACTTCTCCATGACATCAAAGACCTGCTCTGCTTTTTCCACAGTATGACCAGCTTCTAAGGAGCCTTGAATAAAGGAAGCTCTCATCTCATGCATGGCAGAAGCATCCTTTTTCCCCATAGCTCGACGCAAAATATCGGCCTTCCCAAGACTAAATCCAGCAAACCGCTGAGCTACCTGCATAACCTGCTCCTGATAGAGCATGATACCATAGGTTGGAGCCAAAATATCCTCCAGTACTGGATCCAGAACAGTCACTTCTTCCTGCCCATGTTTTCTTGCCACAAAATTATTGATATAATCACTAGCACCTGGTCTATTTAGAGAAGTAGTCGCTACGACATCTTCAAAACAGACTGGTTGCACACGCTTAAGCAGACGAATGGCACCAGGTTGTTCAAATTGAAAGATACCTTTTGTATTGCCAGAAGCAAATAAAGCTAACGTTTCTTTATCTTCCAAATCAATCTCGTTGATAGCTATCTTAATCCCTTCTGTTTCAGCAAGCAACTCTTGCATTTTCTGAACAAAGGTCAAATTTCGCAGTCCCAGAAAATCCATCTTCAAAAGACCGCTAGCCTCAACTCCATGAGCATCATACTGAGTCAGTGGAATTTCATCACCATGCTTTAGAGGAATGTAATTGGTCAAATCTTGGTCGCTAATCACAACACCAGCTGCATGGACAGAGGTTTGTCTTGGATACCCCTCAATCTTGCAGGCAATTTCAAAGGCTTTTTGGTATTCTAACTTACTATTAATTTGCTGACGAAACTGGAGATTGCCCTCATAGGCTGACTTGAGATTATCACGGAAACTGATTTTCTTGGTAATTGCGGATAATTCATACTCTGGAACACCAAAGCGTTTCAAGACATCACGCAGAGCTTGCTTGGCACCAAAGGTAGAAAAAGTAACGATTTGTGCCGCATGTTTACTGCCATATTTATTACCAACATATCTGATAAAATCTGGACGATAAATATCTGGGATATCAATATCAATATCAGGCATGGTATAGCGTTCACGATTGAGAAAGCGTTCAAAAATCAGATTTTTCTCTACTGGGTCAATCCCTGTAATATCTAAGGCATAAGAAACCAAGCTACCAACTGCAGAACCCCTTCCCATTCCCATATAGTAGCCATTCAGTCGTCCAAAACGCAACAAATCCCAAACAACCAAGAAATAATCATCAAATCCCATATCATGAATAACAGCCAATTCTTGGTCTAGACGGTCTTGATATTCTTTACTAGTCAATCCCTTCTGAGCAAGCCCAAGCTCAGCGCGTTCTCTCAACTCTTCTACTGCTGGTCTAGCTGGGTTAAAACGAGGCAGTTTCAGACTCGTATCCAAGTCGTAAGAAATGCCTGAAATCAGCTTTTCTAAATTGTCTAAGGCTTGCGGAAATCGTTCTAGGAATAATTTCTCTAAAGAACTTGCTGATATAAGGACATCTTGTCGTGAGCGCAAGGGAACTTCTCTAAGCGGTAGGTTTTCTTTAATCGCTGTTAAAACTTGAAGAACTTCTCTATCCCTGCTTTCAAAAGCATTGACCCGATAGAGGGGCAAGATTGGATGATAAAATTCGCTTGCTGGTGTTTCCGGATAAACCCCTATATAGTAATCACAGCCTAGTTCTAACGACTCCAGTCCATCAAAATAAGGCACAATTACCGCAATATCATTTAAGTACTGAGATAAAACCGACCAATTTTTCTCCCCCTGCATCTTGGCTGTCGAAAGCTTCATCAACTGCTGATAGCCCACACTAGATAAAGCTAAAAAGCGCAGATTCACTTCCTGAGCATCCACAAACACAGTCATTTCAAGCCCTAATAAAGGATGAATGCCATATTTTTTTGTAACCTCTAGAAAGTCAAAAGCACCATAAAGATTGTCAATATCCATTATAGCCAGATGAGTGTAGCCGAATTCTTTAGCTGCTCTCACATACTTTTCAATCGAAATGACGCTTTCCATAAAACTATAGACTGTTTTTGTATCTAGTTGTGCGATCAATTTACACTTCTCCTCTATCCTTCTCACTATATTATACCATTTTCACCTATAAAAGGCTTCTCTTGAGAAAAATTTCATCAGCTTACTAATTTACTTTCTATTCATTTGTATTTTTGTCATCGTTTTTTATATTTATACTATATTATATATAAAAATAGAAAACATATCATATAAATCTCCTAGAATTTTTATATTATACCTATTACGTCTATTATTACACTGTTCTCTATATTGAATTTAGCACTTTATTCATTTTTATTGGATTATTTCCTTTTGCAGTTAACAATTCCCTTTCTGCTTTTTTTTTGATATAATAACCTTAACTATCATTCTATATGGAGGTTCTATGCGTTTTAATCAATATAGTTATATCACTTTTCCAAAAGAAAATATCTTATCTGAACTAAAAAAATGTGGCTTTGATTTACAAAACACAGCCAATCCCAAGGAATTACTGGAAACTTTTTTACGTCGCTTCTTTTTCACTTATGAGAACACCGACTATCCACTCTCCTGCTTGGCTATAGACAAAGAAACTAACATATTAACTTTTTTCAAATCTGATAAAGACTTGACAGCGGATATTTTTTATACTGTTGCTTTTCAACTTTTAGGCTTTTCTTATTTGGTTGACTTCGAAGACAGTGACGTTTTTCGTAAAGAAACTGGATTTCCTATTGTATACGGTGACTTGCTTGAAAATCTCTATCAGTTACTCAATACTCGCACCAAAAAAGGAAATACTCTTATCGACCAACTTGTCAGTGACGGTCTTATTCCAGAGGATAATGACTACCACTACTTTAACGGCAAGAGTTTGGCTACTTTTTCTAGCCATGATATCATTCGTGAAGTCGTTTACGTGGAGTCTCGTGTCGATACCGACCAAAAAGGTCTACCAGACTTAGTCAAGGTTAACATTATTCGTCCTCGTTATGAGGGCCAAATCCCTGCCATCATGACAGCCAGCCCTTATCATCAGGGAACCAATGACAAGGCTAGTGACAAGGCTCTCTACAAGATGGAGGGCAATCTCGAGGTTAAGCCTGCTCATAAGATTGAACTAGAGGAACCTCAACTCAATCTCGTCCAATCTCAAGGCCAAGCTGAGCTTGTGGCTGAAGCTGAGGAAAAGCTAACTCACATCAACTCTAGCTATACACTCAACGACTACTTCCTTCCACGAGGTTTTGCCAATCTCTATGTTTCAGGTGTTGGTACCAGAGACTCTACTGGTTTCATGACTAATGGCGACTACCAGCAAATCGAGGCTTATAAAAATGTCATTGATTGGCTTAATGGCCGTTGCCGTGCCTTTACCGATTATACGCGCCAGCGTCAAGTCAAAGCTGACTGGTCAAACGGAAAAGTAGCTACAACTGGACTTTCCTATCTAGGTACCATGTCAAACGGCCTTGCCACTACAGGTGTTGATGGTTTAGAAGTAATCATTGCTGAGGCTGGAATTTCTTCATGGTACAACTACTACCGAGAAAACGGTCTGGTGACTAGCCCAGGTGGCTATCCAGGTGAGGACTTTGACTCCCTTGCTGAACTAACCTACTCTCGTAATCTCTTGGCTGGCGACTATATCCGTGGCAATGAAGCTCACCAAGCTGACTTAGAAAAAGTGAAAGAGCAACTGGATCGCAAGACTGGCGACTATAACCAGTTTTGGCATGACCGCAACTATCTGCTCAATGCCCATAAAGTAAAGGCAGAGGTTGTCTTTACCCATGGTTCTCAGGATTGGAATGTCAAACCACTTCATGTTTACCAGATGTTCCATGCTCTTCCCACTAATATAAATAAGCATTTCTTTTTCCATAATGGCGCCCATGTGTATATGAACAACTGGCAGTCCATTGACTTCCGTGAGTCCATAAATGCCTTATTGACCAAGAAATTACTAGGACAGGAAACAGATTTTCAGCTTCCGACCATTATCTGGCAGGACAATACCGCTCCTCAGACTTGGTTATCACTTGATACCTTTGGAGAGCAAGAGAACTTTGAAACCTTCTCACTTGGTCAAGAAGAGCAAGTTATTCAAAACCAGTACTCAGATAAGGATTTTGAGCGCTATGGTAAGACCTACCAAACCTTCAATACAGAACTCTATCAAGGGAAAGCTAATCAGATTACTATTGACCTTCCTGTGACCAAGGACATTCATTTAAACGGTCGCGCTCAGCTCAATCTTCATATCAAATCCAGCACAAACAAGGGGCTTTTATCTGCTCAATTACTGGAACTTGGTCAAAAGAAATACTTACAGCCTTATCCAGCTGTTTTAAGTGCTAGAACCATTGACAACGGTCGCTATCATATGCTGGAAAATCTCTGTGAACTGCCATTTAGACCAGATGCACAACGAGTCGTGACAAAAGGTTACCTTAATTTACAAAATAGAAATGATTTACTGTTAGTAGAGGATATTACTGCAGATGAATGGATGGATGTGCAATTTGAACTGCAACCAACTATTTACAATCTAAAAGAAGGAGATACTCTTCGTTTAGTCCTCTATACGACTGACTTTGAAATCACCATCCGTGACAATACCGACTACTACTTGACTGTCGACCTCGCTCAGTCCACGCTTACCATACCTTGCTAAAAGGAGTTACATTATTATGAATAAATCAGACAAAAGTCCGCGAAGAAGATAGCGCTTATTATGTTCTTAACAATGGTTCCATCTCAAAATGGGAAAAACGTCTCGAACTCTACATGGAAGACGCCCTTGTCTTGATGCGCCCAGTTCAACACCAAGTCCTACTAAAAACCCTTCCTGGACTGGCTCAATCCTTTGGTTCTATCATTGATGCTTTGAGCTTCCCTGACGCTATCGCTACCCTTTGTGGTGATGATGTCTGTCTTATCATCTGTGAAGATGCAGATGCTGCTCAAAAGTGCTTTGAAGAACTGAAAAAATTCGCCCCACCATTTTTCTTTGAAGAATAATAAATGACTACAACTAACAATTATGCTTCAAAAAACCTGGTAGAAAGTCTTTAACATCAGAAAACGCATAATATCAAGTGTTTAAAACCCTTGATATTATGCGTTTTGCTTTATCCTAGGAAGATTTATACTCTTCAAAAATCTCTTCAATCCGCATTAACATCGCCTTGCCGTAGGTATGGTTAC
>NZ_VMMR01000085.1:10497-19901 GCF_013277285.1 Streptococcus sp. 339
GTTTGCTCTTTGATTTTCACTGAGTATTCCTTCATTTTCTCCTGCAATTGAATTCTTGCTCGGCTTTTTGTTTTCTATTTCTTTAAAATCAAAGTAGCTCTTTTATAATAACTCGATCAACAAACATCGTGGTACAAGTATCTACTTTGAAATTTATCAACCACTTAACAACTGATACTGTATTCTAGGAAAACGATGACATTCTTCCTAATAAAACTTCTCATATATAGCATAAATTTCTACTCTTTTTAATTTTAAATGAGTCTCAGTATGGCAATCACTTTAGAATTTAAGCCACTTCTCCAGCTCGATCATTGATGAGCTCAATGGTTTGAACAATATTACGAAGTACTGGTAGTTGGTGTTGAAAGAGTAGTTGAACAGATCCATGAGATTTAAATGGCTCTTGCGTTAACACTTTCATCTCTAAGCAACCATTTTCTACAATGTAGTCTACAATCAATTTTACAAATGAAATCTGCCTAGCATTAAGGTTCTCATCCGACAAAAATTTAGAAAAAATACGATTGGCAGACTCTCTATCTAAGCCAATAATCTCACGCACCAATCTCGGAATTGCCTTATTTTCATAATGATGTTGGTAGTCTGATTTGCTACCTAATTTTTCCCAGAGCAATTTTTCAAGTGCAAGCACATCATCAGATGTCAACTTTTCATTATGGTATAGCTTAGAAATGGACTCTTCATCCAGATGAGTTTTCAAATAATGCTCAACTTTTTCATTATAAGATCGAAGATCGTTGACCTGCAAAAATGCTGTGGTCTCGTGAACAGTGGAGAGTATACGATCTTCAAAGTTAACATAGTAGGGTTTACGGTCTGTTTTATCCAAAAACTGTAATAAATCTCGAATAGCAAGACGAATTTTTTCCAAATCAGACAAGTTAACTTCTTTCCAAAATTCAGGCTCCTGTACTTTCCTGATAATTTCAGCCTGCTCAAAAACCTGCGGGATATTGCCAATAGCAGAAAGAGCTCTAGCCGTCTTCATCACTTGGGAAATATGAACAGTGGAAGATTTAGCTGTCAGTTGCCCCAACTGAATATGAAGCAACCACAAATCAAATCTCCTCGCCATCTCATCTTCTTTATCTTCATCAAATAAAAGCGGAGAGAGATTTTTTTGAATGGTTTCACTTGTAACAGCAGTTAGATTCTGCCAACTTTCCAATTTCCTATAGCTATAAACTGTATCTAAAACCATACGAACCCTGAAGTCCAACTCATTTAAGCTCTCTATACGACCTTGAAGTTCTAAAACAAGCTCCTGACGGTATGCTCTCGCAAACTGATCTTCTTGGTATTGGAGTCCCTGAAGTTCTCGAATCAAGTCCACTTTGATATTAAATAAACGCTGAGTCAACGAAACAATGTGACGACCCTCTCCATCTCTTGGATCTGCACGAAAATAATCAAAATTGTCCCCATAATCAAATACCAAGAAGTTTTCCTTATCCTGCTCAGGTCCAAATAAATCTTTACATAGACGGGTTCCTCGACCAATCATCTGCCAAAACTTAGTTTTAGAGCGTACTTTCTTGAAGAAGACTAAATTAACAACCTCTGGTACATCAATACCTGTATCTAACATATCGACAGAAATCGCAATTTGAGGATACTTCTCCTTAATTTTAAAATCATCAATCAAGGTCTGATAATGCTTAATACTATAATCAATCACCTGAGCATAGTCGCTCCCTTTTTCAGGATAGCGGTTGTTAAAAATACCTCTGATATATTCCGCATGGTCATGATTTTTAGCAAAAATAATAGTTTTACCAATTTCATCCCCCGAGGCTGTCTGAATTCCTCTTGTCATGAGTTCATTTAAAACAATTTCTACTGTACTTTTATTGAAAATAAAAGAATTAAACACACTCCCATCAATATCTTTTTCACAGCTATCGTCTTCAAATTTGCTATCAAAATGTTCCTTTTCTTCTTCGGATAAATCATCATAATGTAGACCATCCGTAGGTAGTTTCAGTTTGGTTTCGATAGAATGATAGGCTACTAAATATCCGTCTTTAACAGCCTCTTCCAAATCATATGCATATGTTGGAACACCATTCTCCAAATTAAAGAATCCATAGGTGTTTTTATCTAAATCTTGACGCGGAGTAGCTGTTAAGCCTACAATCCTTGCATCAAAATAATCAAAAATGGACTTGTATTTCTGATAAATAGAACGGTGAGACTCGTCAATTATGATAAGGTCAAAATGCCCAACAGTGAAAGGGCGTTGATTTACTTCTTCTTGACCACTAATCGCTCCAATCATGGTCGGATAAGTTGAAAAGACCATGCGACTTGATTGAGCTCCTTCTTTATCTTCTAAGAAGTTACAAACGGAAAGATCTGGGAGTAATTTTCTAAACGAATCATAGGCTTGCTTAACCAAGGAAGTTCTATCGGCTAAGAAGAGAACGTTTTTTACCCAGTTATGACGTGATAAGGTATCAACTAGAGAAACTGCTGTACGAGTTTTCCCAGCCCCAGTTGCCATAACCAAAAGTGCCTGTCTACGATGATTAGAGAAAGCTTCACAAACGCTTGCAATCGCATGTTTTTGGTAGTGACGCCCGGAAATATCGTCTCTAATTTTACTAGAAATATCCTCAAGTGGTTTTTGAAGATGACGTCTATCCATCACTAATTGCAATTCTTCTTGAGAGTAAAAGCCTGCAATCTGGCGGCGGTTCGGACCATCAAGTATATAGTGCTTCAACCCATTTGTAATAAAGCAAATTGGCTGATAGCCGATATGTTTCTCCAGAGCTTCAGCATATTCTTTGACCTGTACTTCCCCTACTTCTGGATTGACAGAGGCTTTTTTAGTCTCTACAATCGCTAAAATTTTCCCATTTTTACCATAAAGTACATAGTCACAGTAACCAATTCCTGAACCGTGCTTGAGACCATCAACAGCTATCTCAACACGACAGTTTTCTTCAAATATCCATCCTGCTAGACGGAGATCAATATCAATAAAGAGCTTTCTTGTCTCTGCCTCAGATAATTGATCAATATGGAAAGGCACATCTTGCCGTTGCGCTGCAGTCTCACGTTTTTCAGTATAAGTCTCTTGAACTTCTACGGACTGAGCAGCCATCTGTTCATGAAAATCAGGCAGTTCTGGTAAACTGTCTTGTAACTTTATCATAGATTGTGGAGTTTCTCGGTATTTGATGTTTGCTGAAAGTAGTAAGCACTTCTCATCAAAATAACGCTCCACAAATTCATTGCTGTAACAATAATCGATAAAATTAACAAACTGATACAAATGATGCAAAGCTAAAATCGCTTCTCGTTCCTTAATTTCACCACCATGAGCAGCATGGTTTCCCCACCGAATCAACAGAACTATCTGCTTGTGGAGTTCAGAATCTACGATATCCCTAAAATCATCATCCCATACTAAAGAAGATAGAGTAGCACGATAGGGAGCTTCTAAATATGAATCGTGACTATATATCCAATGGACAGCCTGCTCTAAAGCACGACGCGCCATAAAGGCAGTAGCCACAGTTGATGTAGCAATCATATTCTCAGCTTCAATGCAAGGTTTTGAAAAAGATTCATATTCGTCATTTTTTAAAAGAAAGCTAAAATTTCCCATTTTTTTCTCACTTTAAACAAATAGTTTAGCTATATTATACTAAATTTCAAGCTATTTCTCCACACTTTTATAGCTATCTCACAAGCAAATTGTGATTTGTCGACCTGGGCTACAAAGTCTGCGAACTCATTTTGGAGGGCTAGAGGGGGGAAAATCAGTTCAAAATTTTTAATCAGTTGACCGTTTAAATTAGGTTGATTTCCTCCTCGTCCAAGTTCTCGTAATTCGCTATACCTTAGCATTAATTGATGCCAAATAAAAACTGGATTGTCTATTTTATTTGGAAATATAGCCCCACATGCTTGGTTGCTAGTAGATTCAACTTTGAGGATTGCACTTCTTCCTCTTGTTTGTCCTTGACCATACATAGCAATTAATATTGTATTAACTGGAAAAAGTTTAAGAGATGTATTTTCTAAAGCAAATTTTGTGATTTTTTCCTCAGTTTCCGTAATTTCTCTATTTATTACCTCAGTTGTTTTTACCCAATTAATCGTTCCGCTATCCCAATATAATTTATTATCTCTTGATGGTGTACTTCCACTAGAAACTTCAAATTTTTCACCTATTTTATATTTGGGGAATAATGTAGTATAAAAATCCCCAAACATCTCATTAAATCGGGATTTGCTTTTAAGAGATGAATTTTTGGTGTGAATGCTTGACATTATTTTGATTGACCATGGCATAGGCCAGGGTTGTGTCAATCTTGCTATGACCTAGCAGTTTTTGGACTTGCTCGATAGGCATACCTTTATCAATTGCCTTAGTCGCTAAAGTTCTTCTGAACTTATGTGGGTGAACCTTTTGTATGCCGAGTTTCTCTCCTAACTTTCTTAAGCGAATCTCTACACCAGCAATTCCAAGCCTCTGGACTTTTCCAACTAACGTTACAAAAAGAGCAGGGTGACTATCTTTTCTGTCGTTAAGATAGTTTCTTAAATGAATTTTCGTACGAGCGTCAAAATATACTGGTCTCTCCTTCTTTCCTTTACCAAAGACAACACACTCTCTGTTTTCAAAATCAATATCTGAACGATTCAACTGTACAAGCTCCCCTACACGCATACCTGTCGATGCTAGTAGGTCTATTATTGCCAAATCTCTCAAATTTTCACAGTTATCACGCATAATTTCCAAATGTTCATCAGTATAAGTTTCCTTCACATTTTGCTCAGTCTTAATTTTCTTTATCCGTCGAATGGGATTTTTAATGATATATTCCTCTTGCTCAAGCCAAGCAAAAAAAGAAGACAATATACGCCTAATATTGTCTAAATTCGCCTTACTACAATCCTTTTCAGACTGGTAATTTGCTAAATAACTCCTTAAATCATCTGTTGTGAGTTGTGTCACAGACTCCTTAATACCATTAAACAAGTTTTCAATCGTCCTCTGGTAATAACGAATTGTTTTTGAGCTACAGCCCTCTACCTGCTTGGCAGTGATAAAGAGTTGCAACAGGTTATTATTCGAATACTTCTGCTGCTTTTTTCCGTCTACTAGATGATGTTCTAAACTCTCTCTCAATGCTAGTAATTGTTCATTATTTAAAAGAGGTAACATTTCTTGCATGATAATTGTAACTTTTGATTCCATAATTTTTCACTTTCTTATTCATCAATAAAAAGAGACAATATCAGTTTCTGCATTACAGAATTCTAATATTGTCTGTTCATTTATTTTCTTGTGCTCATTCAAATCCAGCATACTAGGTTACTTTTTGACCTTTTCTCTAACAGAATGTTCAGAAACCCATTTGGAGTAGCTTATCATTTTTTCATCAGTTAAAGCTTCTACTGCGATGGTTACACACATTTTTACTGCTTCTTCTACCGTTACAGAAAAACGATAGCCATTTAATTGTAAAAATTTGACCAAAACGAAGAAAGAAGTTCTTTTATTAGCATTAGCAAAAACATGCTTCTTTATCAATTGGACAAATAGTATCGTTGCTTTATCAAAAATTGTTGGATAAAGAGGCTTCCCAAAGACAAATTGTTCTGGTAAGTTCACAATCATATTTAAGGCAGAAGGACTAACTGTTTGAATTTTCTCATTTGGAGAATACCGTTGAATTGCTAAAGCATTTATTTTTTCAATTTGCTTTTCTGTTAGATAGATTGTCATTTTTCCACCAAAGCTTTGAAAACATCGTCGTATTCGTCAAATATTTTATATAAATTTAAGTCAAAGGCATCATCAGATACATAAGAAACCTGCTGATCCAATTCTTCAGGAGTAAAGATAATCTCACCACTTGGTAACAATTTAGCTTCGTATTTTACACCACTTGGAATATTAAATTCACTTGGAATCGTAATGGTGATTGAATTTCCTTGTTTTCTTGTTTTTACTACCATCTGATTTCCTCCTTTGTTGTATTATAACAAATCATTACCGTAATTACAATGGCAGAATATCAGCTAAAATACTCCTGCATCAGAGATTTCTTCAAAGTTTCAAGCTCTTCCAGAGATTTTTGGATTGCCAATTGTGATTTGTCGACCTGGGCTACAAAGTCTGCGAACTCATTTTGGAGGGAAAGAGGGGGGAGGATATATTTCTGATTTTCTAATGGTTTTTGAGTTATCTTTGGTTGACCTGAGAAATCAGCAAATTTACTAAAATCAATTACTTTCATTAATTCTAATAAAAATACAAGATTAAAATCGGAATTCTTAAATTCTTTTATATATATAGCATTATCACTTATCCATACCTTACCGTGGGTAGTTCTTACATTGCCACAATATGCACCTACACGACCAATGATGATAGTAGGATTATCAATTAAATATTTTCGACTTTTCCAAGCAATGCCATTTCCACCATAGGCAGGATAACCTTCAAAAACTCTATCATGTTTATCAAGAAATTTTCCACTTGAAAATTTAAAACACTGTTGTCCCGTTTTTACTGCAAATTTCTTGTTATTATTTAAAGGATCCCCAAACATCTCGTTAAATCGGGATTTTACAAGGTTTGAGAGTTCACTAAGCTGCTTATTTCTATTTATTATTTGATACTCTAACCTATCCAATATATCTACTATTGTATTTTGATTTTCTATAGTTTCAATATTAACTTTGGTTTTATTTAAATAGTCAGCTAACTTTAAATTAATAATTCCAGTTGTTTGATTTTGAAATTTTAACACCTTCTTTGTGTCATAAAGATACTTCATTAAATAAAATATATATTTAGAATTATATCCTGGTTTAACTCTTAAAATACTAGTAAAGTTATTTGTGAAATAATCTTGATCTGTAACATCAAAATATACAACACGTCCAACCGGTTGATTTGGACTACCTCCTGATTTTTCAATTATAATATCACCAGTTCGTAGAATTTTGTCGCTGTTTTTATCTTTATCAATTTCACGGCATACAATATTATCTAGATTTAGTCTTCCAGAATTTAGAAAATTTGAGGTTCTAATTACTGCTGTCGCCTCTCCTTTGCCACTATCTTCATTACCCCATTCACCATTTATAGATTTTTCAAATATATTCTGTAAAAAAATGATTGTCATGCAACCACCTCCTCGGAATATCGGGATTTGACGAGCAAGTTTAGTTCATCTAACTGCAATTTTCTTTTAGTCATAAGCCTTTTAATCGTATTAAGAATACAGATAATGTTCTCTTGTTCTTCGATACCTAGCAATTCTAATTGTAAATCAAGTAATATATTCTTGTTTAAATGAGGAATTGTTGCACCTGTTGAATGATCTCGTAAATACTGCGATTTACTTTCCAAAAAGACTCCCAAGTAATCTGATATAATTTTTTCTTTGTATCGCTCATTCTTTTTTAAGACCGTAATTGTACTACCAACAGCTCCCGATAACCCACAACCAATTGTTCCTGCATTAGCACCATCCCATGCTATCAGAATATCATCTGGGAGTGCTTCAGTCATATTTAAACTTTCAGTGAATTTTAAATTATTATTATTTCTTAAATCATCTATTTGAATATAACGTTGGCTTAGAGTTGTTTGTTCAGCAAGTACAGTGGCTTTCTTGCCTTTTTTTAGAGATAAGACTTCCCCCAACTTCACTTTTTTCATACAGCCACCTCCCTACTTGAGTAATTTTTCTAATTCAGCCAAGCCAGCTTGAATTTCTTTTTCTAAATCATTGATTTTCTTTAAGATGACCTCTGTTGGTTCATACTCAACTTTTTCATACTCAATCTCTTTATATTTATTGATAGACAAATCATAATCATTTTCCTTTATCTCAGCAACTGGAACAAAGAAAGATTGATCCGTTCTCTGACGTTCCACTTCTTTTTCAAGATGATGAAAGCGTTCGATAATATCTGGAATATCATTGTCGCTAATCGGTTGTCGCTTATCATCCAAACTTAAACCATCCGCTTTCATATCGTAAAACCAGACCTTGTCAGTACCACCATTGCCAGTTTTTGTAAAGATGAGAATGGCAGTTGAAACTCCAGCATAAGGCTTGAAAACACCACTAGGCATTGAGATTACAGCATCAAGCTTATGGTTCTCTACAATTTCCTGACGAATTCCTTTATGAGCTTTAGACGAACCAAAAAGGACACCATCAGGTACGATAACTGCTGCTCGTCCACCTGGTTTTAAAGTTCGCAAGAAAAGAGAAAGAAAGAGTAATTCTGTTTTTTTGGTTTTTACGGTTGCAAGAAGGTCATTAGAGGTTGAATTGTAGTCAAGTGAGCCCTTAAAAGGAGGATTTGCTAAAACCAAAGTATATTTATCGGCTTCTTCATTATCTTGAGACAGCGAGTCAAGGTAACTGATTTGTGGATTTTCTACTCCATGTAGCATCATGTTCATCGCCCCAAGTCTCAACATAGTCGTATCCGTATCATTTCCATGAAACATCTGATTATGAAAATGATTGATATTATCTGTATTGGTTTCCCATTCATCTTTCTTACGCTTTAAGTAACGGCTAGCAGATACTAAGAAGCCAGCAGAACCCATAGCAGGATCTGAGATAATATCTTTGATGGTCGGTTGCATCAACTCAACCATCATATCGATGATGTGACGAGGTGTACGGAACTGTCCATTTTTACCTGCGGTCGACAATTTTGATAACAGATATTCATAGATATCTCCGATATCAGTAATACTTTGTTTGTCATTATCAAAATCTACATCTAATCCCCTAGTTGGAAAAACATCTAAGATAGAAATTGCCTTTTGAAGCGTAGCAGGTTTATTTATTTGAAAAATAGCTTCTCGCATATATCGTGAAAAGGCTGTATCATCTGTATCTCCCTTGAGATTTTTAATAAACGGAAAAATCTCCTGAGTCATTAAACGATAAACTTCCTGAGCATCTCCTATATTTTTAAAAGTTGACCAACGGTATTCAGGTTTATCTTTTGGAAAAACTCCCTCATAAGGAATCCCTAGAAATTCAGCATCACTTTCACGTCCAAGCTCGACACTATCCAAATCTTTCATAAATAAGAGATAAGTCAACTGTTCAATATTTGTTAAAGGATTTGCATTTCCTTCTGTCCAAAGAATTTCCCACAACTGATCGATTTTATTTTTTAATTCGCCTGTAATCATATCTTCCCTTTTCTTTAGTTTTTAAAACTTAGTAATATCATTATTTTATCAGATTTCAAACAAAGCTTCAATTAACTATATCTATGCGTCACCTGAATATTTTATACTCTTCGAAAATCTCTTCAAACCACGTCAGCTTCACCTTGCCGTAGGTATATGATACTGACTCTGTCAGTTCTAT
>NZ_VMMR01000086.1:0-1097 GCF_013277285.1 Streptococcus sp. 339
TAATACTGGACTAAAATCAAAAAACATCTTATAATAGTAGTTATGAAACTTACAAACGAAGAAACACAAAAAATTGAACAACTCCTAAGAGATTCATCGTACGCCAAATATCATAAACGTCTACAGATTATTTATTTTCGCTCAAAAGAAAAGAGTTATAAGGAAATCATGGATTTGCTAGATTGCAATAAAACAACTGTTTGGAGGAATTTGAAAAAATATAAGGAGTTTGGTTTAGAAGCGCTTCTTCAGGAGACCCGTGGTGGACGTCATAGAGAATATATGACTTACGAAGAAGAACAAGCATTTCTAAAACGTCATATAGAAGCTGCTCAGGCTGGGGAATTTGTAACTGTCAATCAGTTATTTGAAGCCTATCAAAAAGAGATTGGTCGCACTTCCACACGTGATGGTTTCTATTATCTCCTGAAACGACATGGTTGGCGAACGGTCACTCCTCGACCTGAGCATCCCAAGAAGGCAGACGCTCAGACAATTGAGACGTCTAAAAATAAAATCTACATTCGAGACCTTAAGTAAGCGCTTTAAAGAGGAGGGGACTTATAACAAAGTACGTTTGATGTACCAAGATGAAGCTGGTTTCGGAAGAATCAGTAAGATGAGTTCTTGTTGGGCTCCTCAAGGAATCCGACCTAGCATTCCTAGTCATTATATGCGAGAATATCGCTATTGTTATGGGGCAGTAGATGCTCAGACAGGAGATTCCTTTTTCCTCATTGCTGGAGGATGCAATACTGAGTGGATCAATGAATTTCTACGGCAAGTCTCACAAGCTTATCCAGATGACTATATTTTACTTGTCATGGATAATGCTATATGGCATAAATCAAGTACCTTAGAGATTCCAAGTAATATTGAGTTGGCTTTTATCCCACCTTATACACCAGAAATGAACCCTATTGAACAAGTCTGGAAAGAAATTCGAAAACGAGGTTTTAAAAACAAGGCTTTCCAAACATTGGAAGCCGTCATTGATAAGCTTCAAGAAGTTATTCAAGGACTGGAAAAAAGCGTTTTAAAGTCCACTGTCAGCAGACAATGGACAAGGTTGCTTTTTGAAAACAATTGAGTATAAA
>NZ_VMMR01000087.1:0-760 GCF_013277285.1 Streptococcus sp. 339
CTGTCAATTAGGTATTTGAAGCCTATCAAAAAGAGACTGGTCGCCCTTCCACACGTGCAGGTTTCTATTACCACCTGAAACGAGATGGTTGGCGAACGGTCACTCCTCGACCTGAGCATACCAAGAAGGCAGACGCCCAGACAATTGAGACGTCTAAAAATAAAATCTACATTCGAGACCTTGAGTAAGCGCTTTAAAGAAGAGGGGACTTATAACAAAGTACGTTTGATGTACCAAGATGAAGCTGGTTTCGGAAGAATCAGTAAGATGAGTTCTTGTTGGGCTCCTCAAGGAATCCGACCTAGCATTCCTAGTCATTATATGCGAGAATATCGCTATTGTTATGGGGCAGTAGATGCTCAGACAGGAGATTCCTTTTTCCTCATTGCTGGAGGATGCAATACTGAGTGGACCAATGAATTTCTACGGCAAGTCTCACAAGCTTATCCAGATGACTATATTTTACTTGTCATGGATAATGCTATATGGCATAGATCAAGTACCTTAGAGATTCCAAGTAATATTGAGTTGGCTTTTATCCCACCTTATACACCAGAAATGAACCCTATTGAACAAGTCTGGAAAGAAATTCGAAAACGAGGTTTTAAAAACAAGGTTTTCCAAACATTGGAAGCCGTCATTGATAAGCTTCAAGAAGTTATTCAAGGACTGGAAAAAAGCGTTTTAAAGTCCACTGTCAGCAGATAATGGACAAGGTTGCTTTTTGAAAATGATTGAGTATCATAATGCCCATTCTCCA
>NZ_VMMR01000088.1:0-13543 GCF_013277285.1 Streptococcus sp. 339
CCGTTTTTTTTGTCCTAATCACCTGTGATAATCCCTGTAAACCACATCATCGTTGACTCGCCATAGGTATGGTGTCTGACTTCGTCAGATCTATCCACAACCTCAAATCAGTTTTTTGAGCTGACTTCGTCAGTTCTATCCACACCCTCAAAACAGGGTTTTGAGCTGACTTCGTTAGTTCTATCCACATCCTCAAAGCTGTACTTTGAGCATCCAGCGGCTAGCTTCCTAGTTTGCTTTTTGATTTTCATTGAGTATGAATCTTACCATATCATCTATGTGATAAATCGGTAACTCGAATAACTTGGTCCACTTGCTCCCAAATCAGAGGATTGTGGGTCGCAATAATAATGGTCCGATTCGGATTTTTTAAAGATTCTAGGATAGAAAGTAATTCCTCAGAGTTTTTGGGGTCTAAGGAAGCGGTTGGTTCATCTGCCAGAATCAAAGGTGGATCCTTTAAAATTATCTTCGCTAGTGCAACACGTTGTGCTTCTCCTCCTGATAATTCAAAGATAGGTTGCTTTAAATCCAAATAAGAGAGGTTAACACGGTTTAGAGCTTGTTTCATCAAAGAGATTTTCTCTTTTTCTTTCAACTTTTTACCAACTAAACCCAGATTGAGGTTCTCTTTGACGGTTTGGCTTTCAATTAAGCCAAAATCTTGAAATAGATATCCTAAGTAATCTCTAAAGAAAACAGAAGGCTTGATGTCCTTAAGAGAGGTGCCATCATAGATAATTTGCCCTTTGTCATATGACTCTAATCGTCCAATCATATTCAAGAGTGTTGTCTTACCACAGCCACTTGTACCGATTAAGGCATAAATTTTCCCACCTTCAAAATGAAGATTCGTATCTGAAAATAGCTGACGGCTTCCAAATTTTTTAGATATATTCTTTAGTTCAATCATCCTATTTTCCTTTCATAATTGTCATAGAAACACGAGATTCTTTCTGCGCTTGACGGTAAAGCGTCAAAACTGCACTAGCTAGAAAGACGAATAAAGTGAGCAAGCCAATCACCAAGTCTCGACTGCTTAAAATAAAGAAACTAGCACCAAATACAAAACTGGCAAATTGACTAACCATATACTGAGCATGTGTTTCAAAAAATCGTAAACCTGAAATTCGTTTAATCAGAATATCTCGGCGGAATTGCTCGAAATATAGAAGATTGACAGAATAAAAGAGTAACAAGGAACTAGCTATTCCAACAATAGCTCCTAGGATTAAAGTTGCTGTTTCAGTTTGAACTTCATTATAACGAGTTAGATAAACACTTCTTCCTTCTTTAAGATAAGATACTTGCTCATAAATTCCAGCTTTCTTCAAGAGTTCTAGCCCACTCTCATATCCTTTGATAAAAAGTTGTTTTCCAGCATTGATAGACCAAACATATTTTGAAATGAAACTATCACCTGTAGATGTTGGAGTAAATACAACTAAAATCGGATCGGTTAAGTACTGAATGGATACTGGGCTTTCACCGTTATTATAAACAAATCGCTTTTCTCCAGTTGGAAGATAGCTAATAATCGCTCTCATTTCATACTCTAAAGGAGCACTTGCCTCCTCACTTGATTGCCCGTAATAGTTCAAACTTTCTTCAAAAGCTTTCTTAAGTTCTGCTTCCTGTGAACGAAGAGATTCTGGTAGTAAGAGTCCAAATTCTCCTTTTTGAAGATGGACTAACTTCTGTTTGGTCTCAGCATCTACCACGACCTTTTCCTTGTCCAAATAACTTGGGCTGACATAGAGAACATTAGCATCTGGACTATAGGTATCCAGTGTCTCTCCCTGTTCATTTTTTCCTTGAGGATTTGCAAAATGAATGAGATTATCTTTTACAAATAGAGCCTGTTCTTCTTCGATTGCTTCCTTGGCAAAGGCATACCACTTGCTCTGATTTTCTGTATCTTTTCCTCTATCACCTAAGCCAAAAGAAATTTGATAATAGTCTGCTCTGTCCTTCCACGCTTGTTTTGAAATTTCAAGTTCTTTCAATCGTTGGTAAGACGTCAAGCCTGTCTTAACAGCGTATCCCACTGTAAAAACAGCTACTAACTGACACAATAGGGTTAAAGCCATCAAGCGTTTAAGGGGTAATCTCCCCTTAATAACAGGAACTAATGCTTTGTAACTCAAACTCATTAGATAAAGAAGCATTAGTAAAATTGAAATCGCCAATAAAAACAACAGATAGAAACTAATCCCAAAACCATAGGTGGCTAACAAGATAGGATAAAACAAACCTTGACTAAAAAGAACGACTCCCCCACCTAGGAAGGAAAGGAGGGCTGATAGAAGGAGCCACTTGATATCAGTCGATAAAGAATGCCCCATAATGGATAAGAGAGTCTGACCAGAAAAGAGTTTTATACCTGCTGCTCTCATTTCCTTAATCCGAGTGATAATCACTAAAGCAAAGAAAGATAAGCCAAATATTGCTAAACTAATTAAAATAAGTGGATTTAGTAACATTCGAAAAGCAAGAGAATAGGGAGGTGTCTTTCGGTCAGCAATTGCTTTATAACCCAAATCTCCTAATTTATCGGCAAGCTTTTCTTTCGTCAAGGAGCCTGACAAAAGGAGATAACTATTTAGCGGATCACTACGTTCACGACTTTCTTGGCTAGCTTCTTGGAATTCTTTTGGTAAAGTTCCCTGACCATAAGTTGCATAAGTAAAGTGAGTCGTCCCATCCTTACTCGGCTCTACAATTCTTCTAGATATTAAACTCTGTTCTGAGTTTGCAAAATTCTCCAATTCCTGTTCAAATACCTCACGCGTCGGTTCCTGAGTATCCTTTTTGACACGAAGTAAAGTAACGGAATCATAGCTTGCATATAAATATTGTGGCGCACGTAAGACAATAATCCAAGCAAGGAAGAAGCTGAGAACAAAAGTTGATAGTAATATGAATAGTTTCTTCATAGTAGACTCCTTGTAAACAAAATTCCCCACTGTAATTTCTTACAAGGGGAATTATCTAAGAAAACTAAATATTAGTCATAGTCATAGTAAAATGCTACTTGTTCCCCAAATTTAGTCCAAATCCAAGCCTCTGAAGTTTTCCCTGCAACTGCTGTTCCTTTATCTGAATGACTATCCCATTTACTTACAAGAGAAGAAGAATGATATTTTTTACCATGATAGTAATTTGAAAAAGCCCAACCACCTCCTGAACCTTCTCCATATGTCCATACTCCTCCATCTGGATATTGTACAGCAGCTGATGCAGCTCCCAATAATGTAAAGCTTGAAATAAGAGCTAGAGCAAGTAATCTATGTTTTTTCGTTTTCATTTTATTTTTCCTTTCAAAAAAGCACACCCTGAGCAACAATGCAACAAAATAAATCCTATTCTCTCTTTTTTGAAACCGATTTCTTATATAATAAGAATAGCATTTTTATTATTTGTTGTCAAGGAAAAAATCGAATTTTTTAGATATTTTACTATATCAACTATATGAATAATGTTTTTATGTTACCTATATGAATAATATTATATAGTAGTTTTATTTCAAAATAATATGCAACCAGTACTAACCAAATATAAAATAGATGTCATTAACGAATTTTATTCCAGTTTTTCCCATTCATATTATCCAAGCAAAAGTGATGATGTTAACTAAAAAGCAATTCAAACTATTGTAAAATTCCTACCAAAAAAAGAGAGCCGAAACTCTCTTTTTTATCTTCTTTTACTTTTTTTGACTGGCATGAGTGTGATGTCTCTCACACTAAAGTAAGCTAGGATTAACATGGCTATTGCTAGGAATATTTCTGTTGGTAATTGAAAAATTTTCAGAAAAGATAGAGCCAACAAAACCAAGAGTGCCACTAAAATACATACCATAGCGACGATATTGACTGTCCCTTTAATGCTTTCTGGTGTCGCAAATACATAGAGTAGGAGCAGTAAAATCCCTAGGACTAAATAGACCATCTTTCTCTCTTTCTAGCTCTTATTCAGCTGATTTTTTCTTCTTGTTAGCTTTCTCACGCTCTGCCTTGTTAAGGATTTGTTTACGCAAACGGATAGACTCAGGCGTTACTTCCATGTACTCATCGTCGTTCAAGAACTCAAGAGACTCTTCAAGTGTCAAGATACGAGGTGTCTTGATTACAGCTGTTTGGTCCTTAGTAGCTGAACGAACGTTGGTCATTTGTTTTGCCTTCGTGATGTTAACTGTCAAGTCATTTTCACGAGAGTTTTCACCGATGATCATTCCTTCGTAAACTTCAGTACCTGGGTTGACAAAGATTGTACCACGTTCTTCAATAGACATGATTGAGTAAGTTGTAGCCTTACCAGCATCAATAGAAACAAGGGCACCTCGGTGACGACCACCAATTTCACCTGAAATCAATGGCAAGTATTGGTCAAAGGTATGGTTCATGATACCGTAACCACGAGTCATTGACAAGAACTCAGTTGAGTATCCGATCAAACCACGCGCTGGAACAAGGAAGACCAAACGAGTTTGACCATTACCAGTTGAAATCATATCCAACATTTCACCCTTACGTTCAGAAAGGCTTTGGATAACAGACCCTTGGTATTCTTCTGGAGTGTCGATTTGTACACGTTCAAATGGTTCGCATTTGACACCGTCGATTTCTTTTACGATAACTTCTGGACGAGATACTTGAAGTTCATATCCCTCACGACGCATTGTTTCGATAAGGATTGACAAGTGCAATTCTCCACGTCCTGAAACAGTCCATTTATCTGGAGAGTCAGTTGGGTCGACACGAAGGGAAACGTCTGTTTGCAATTCTGCCTGTAAACGTTCTTCCACCTTACGAGAAGTTACCCATTTACCTTCTTTACCAGCAAATGGTGAGTTGTTAACCAAGAAAGTCATTTGAAGAGTTGGCTCATCGATGTGTAGGATTGGAAGAGCTTCAACTGCGTCTGTAGGAGTGATGGTTTCACCGACAAAGATGTCTTCCATACCAGAAACGGCAATCAAGTCACCCGCTTTTGCTTCTTGGATTTCACGACGTTCCAAACCAAAGAAACCGAAGAGTTTAGTAACACGGAAGTTTTTAGTTGTACCGTCAAGTTTAGAAAGGGTAACTTGGTCCCCAACCTTAACAGTACCACGGAAGACACGACCGATACCGATACGTCCAACGAAGTCATTGTAATCCAAAAGTGATACTTGGAACTGCAAAGGCTCATCTGAGTTATCTACTGGAGCTGGGATATGGTCGATAATTGTGTCAAAGATTGGTGCCATAGTAGCTTCTTGGTCAGCTGGATCATCCGACAATGAAGAAGTTCCGTTGATCGCTGAAGCATACACCACTGGGAAATCAAGCTGGTCGTCATCTGCACCAAGCTCGATGAAAAGTTCCAAGACTTCGTCCACTACTTCTGCTGGACGAGCTGATGGTTTGTCGATTTTGTTAACAACCACGATTGGGACAAGATCTTGTTCCAAGGCTTTTTTCAATACGAAACGAGTCTGTGGCATTGTTCCTTCATAGGCATCTACGACCAAGACAACACCGTCAACCATTTTCATGATACGCTCAACTTCTCCACCGAAGTCCGCGTGTCCTGGGGTATCCATGATGTTGATACGAGTTCCGTTATAGGCAACGGCTGTATTTTTAGCAAGGATGGTAATTCCACGCTCTTTTTCGATATCGTTTGAGTCCATAGCACGCTCAGCCAATTCAGTACGTGCATCAAGCGTTTCTGATTGTTTCAATAATTCGTCAACCAGGGTTGTTTTACCGTGGTCAACGTGGGCGATAATCGCAATGTTACGGATATCTTCTCTTAATTTTGTCATGATTTCCTCTATAATATTCAAAATTTATTTTCTAACTGAACGATTATACCATAATTTCAGGTAAATAACATAATTCAAGCAAGTGTAAATGTTTTCACTCTGCTTTTCTTTTCACGTCAAGCCTTTTCAAAGCAAGCGACTTATGATAAGATAGGCACAGTATGCGTTTAGATAATTTATTAGCCCAAGAAAAAGTTAGCCGAAAGGCCATGAAGCAAGCACTCCTCAAAGGGGAAATTCTCGTCGATGGTTGCCCAGCCCACTCCCTAGCCCAAAATATCGATACAGGACTACAAGAACTCCTTTTTCAGGATCGAATCATTCAAGGCTATGAACACACCTATCTTATGCTTCATAAACCTGCTGGTGTCGTTACAGCCAACAAAGACAAGGAACTTCCGACCGTCATGGACCTACTTCCATCTGACATCCAGTCTGACAAGCTCTATGCCGTCGGCCGACTGGACCGAGATACAACGGGACTCCTCCTCTTGACCGATAACGGTCCCTTAGGCTTTCAGCTCCTCCATCCCCAATATCATGTCGATAAAACTTATCAAGTTGAAGTTAATGGACTTCTGACACCTGACCATATCCAAGCCTTTCAAAAAGGAATTGTCTTTTTAGATGGCACTGTCTGTAAACCTGCAAGACTAGAGATTCTATCAGCAAGTCCTTCCCTCAGTCGAGCCTCCATCACCATTTCAGAAGGAAAATTTCATCAAATCAAGAAAATGTTTCTCTCGGTTGGTGTTAAGGTGACTAGCCTCAAGAGAATCCAATTTGGGGACTTTACATTGAACCCAGATTTAGCAGAAGGTAACTACCTCCCTTTGAACCAAAAAGAGTTACAAATCATTAAAAACTATTTAGAGATGAGTCGATAAAATAAAAAAAGCTTTAAATTTAAAGCTTTTTTGTTTTTTGCTTATCTAAAAACTACTGCGATTGTTAGAATCCAGTTAAGAACAGAAACTACAAGTCCTACGATGTTGAGAATTTTTTCTGTTTTATAGTCCAGTCCAGATTCTTTTTGGTATGAAAAAGCCAAAACCAATCCTATGATCCCCAAAATCAGACTCACTATTGGAGAAAGCAAACCAAGGACGATAGATAAGATACCTAAAATAAGTGAAGGTTTTTTCTTTTCTTGTGAATTCATATTATAAAATCTCCTTAAAATTAATATAAATGATGATACCATAAAATGCTAGCTTTATCTATCATTCGACAGATTTTTACAGAATGTTAGCTAGTCTTCACTTTCCCTTTCCAAGAATCCAAGCCATAAGAAAGGATATAAATCTCAGAAAAACCTTGTTTTTTCAAGTAAAGAGCTGCATTTGTGACACGTTGCGCACGTTGGTTTTCGTAAAGAAGGACAGGTTTGTCTTTACGAAGGGCTGCAAGACTAGTTTTCAACTGACTTGAAGGAATATTGCGGGCTCCAAGGATATGTTTTCTGTGGAATTCTGCTGGGTCGCGCAAATCAATCAATTGACCCGTACGAATCAAGGCTTCAAACTCCTCATTGTCCACAATTTTAGCCGCACGGCGAATACGAAGATAGTTAAAGCCCATCCATGCCAACATTGCTAGTATAAGTGCCCACAAAATCCAAGTAACCATTAGTTCTTTTCTCCATTTTTCTCAATATAATCCAATTCTAGCTTGTGCTCTCTGCGAAGAACCGCTTCTGCTTCTAGATAGTCTAATTTGTCCATCAACCCTGCATCGTAAATCCGAGAGAGTTCCAACTTCATCAGTTCAATATCATATAAGCGTTTTCCCATGTAAACAATAATACCAAATCGTTTGAGGAATTGCTGCACATCATAGAATGTTTTCATAAGACTCATTCTAGCAAAATTTTGTGTTTTTTTCAAGAAGAGACTTACACAATACTCCTGATTTTCCTATCTTCTTTGGCGATTCTAAGGCAAGTGTGGTACAATAAAAACATGAGAATTCAACAATTACACTATATTATCAAAATCGTCGAAACTGGCTCTATGAATGAGGCAGCCAAGCAACTCTTTATCACTCAGCCAAGTCTTTCCAATGCTGTGAGAGATTTGGAAAATGAAATGGGCATTGAGATCTTTATCCGCAATCCCAAGGGAATCACCTTGACCCGTGATGGGATGGAGTTTCTCTCTTATGCCCGTCAGGTTGTCGAGCAAACTCAGCTTCTGGAAGAACGCTATAAAAATCCTGTCGCCCACCGCGAACTTTTCAGCGTTTCTTCTCAACACTATGCTTTTGTAGTCAATGCCTTTGTCTCTCTGCTCAAGAAAAGCGATATGGAGAAATACGAGCTCTTCCTTCGTGAAACTCGTACTTGGGAGATTATCGACGACGTCAAGAACTTCCGTAGTGAGGTTGGTGTCCTATTTTTGAACAGCTACAACCGTGATGTTTTAACGAAAATGCTGGATGACAATCACCTGCTGGCTCACCATCTCTTTACCGCACAACCGCATATCTTTGTCAGCAAGACCAATCCTCTGGCAAAGAAAGACAAGGTCAAACTGTCTGATTTGGAGAATTTCCCTTACCTCAGCTATGACCAAGGAACTCACAACTCTTTCTACTTCTCAGAGGAAATCCTTTCCCAAGAGCACCACAAGAAATCCATTGTGGTTAGTGACCGTGCCACCCTCTTTAATCTCTTGATTGGTCTGGATGGATATACCATTGCAACAGGGATTTTGAACAGCAACCTCAACGGAGACAATATCGTTTCTATCCCACTAGATATTGATGATCCAATTGAGCTGGTCTATATCCAGCATGAAAAAACCAGCCTGTCTAAGATGGGCGAACGCTTTATCGACTATCTACTAGAAGAAGTCCAGTTTGATAGTTGAGAAATGATAAGAACCAATATGTAGGCTAGCAACAACCTGCACATTGGTTCTTTTTACTTATAATTAAAAGTTTCCCCTGCCAACTTATCAGCAAGTTTAGGAAAGAGGGTATAAAACTTATGGGCTAGGTTCAACAAAATAGGAAGATTGAGTTCTCGTTTGTTTTTCCCTATAATCTTGACAATCTTTTTAGCCACTGCATCTGGTTCTAAAAGGAAGCGTTCAACTGACTGGAGATAGGTTCCATCTGGGTCGGCCTGGTCAAAAAATCCTGTTCGGATTGGACCTGGATTGACTGTTGTCACATAGACTCCATAGGGCATAAGTTCGAGGCGCAGAGCACTTGAAAAACCAATAGCCGCAAACTTGGTCGCTGAGTAGAGACTGGACTTGCCAGTAGCGATTAAACCTGCCATGCTGACGATATTGATGATATGTCCTTTTCGACTCTCTTTCATACGGGCCGCAAGGCGTCGAGATAGATTCATCAGGGCAAAGGTATTGACCTCGAACATCTGGTGAATATCTTGGTCAGAAATCTGGTCAAATTCCTCAAAAATCCCGTAACCAGCGTTGTTTATCAAGACATCAATCTTGCCATAACGGAGATAGAGGTCTGCTACCAGAGTTTCTAAGGCTGAATCATCGGTAATATCGATTTCAATCAATTCTGCATGGGGATGGTTTCCGTAGAGTTGGGCTAATTTTTCCTTATTTCTACCAAGCAAGATGAGCTGGTCTTCTGGTAAAAGTTTGACCATTTCTTGAGCTAGACCACCACTAGCGCCAGTAATGAGAATAGTACGCATACTTATCCTTTCTCAATCTTTTAGATTTCCACTTCTTCCAAGTCTTTGACCACATGGACATTTTCAAAAATGCTGGCAGCGTCTTTCTTGAGCTGACTAATATCTTTTGAAAGGAAACGAGCACTGATATGGTTGAGTAGGAGGCGTTTGGCACCTGCTTCTACTGCGACCTCCGCTGCCTGCATGTTGGTTGAGTGACCATGATTGCGGGCAATTTTTTCATCACCCTTGCCATAAGTCGACTCGTGGACTAAGACATCGGCATTGACAGCCAGACGCACACTGGCATCCGTTTTTCTAGTGTCTCCTAAAATAGTGATAATTTTACCTGGACGGGGAGCTGAGATATAGTCAGCTGCCTTGATTTCAGTTCCGTCTTCCAAAACAACGTCCTGACCGTTTTTGATTTTCCCAAAAAGTGGGCCAAATGGGACACCTGCCGCCTTGAGTTTTTCAGCATCTAGCGTTCCTTCCAAGTCCTTTTGAATGACACGATAGCCAACACAGAATATAGTATGATCCAACTCCTCTGCATACACCGTGAATTTATCGGTCTCAAGGATTTTACCTAGAGAATCTTGGTCAAACTCATGAAAATGAATACGGTAAGGCAGGCGAGAACCTGACACACGAAGGCTGGTTAAGACAAATGACTTGATCCCTTGCGGCCCATAGATTTCCAAATCTGTCTGCTCTTCATTAGCTTGAAAAGCACGGCTAGAAAGGAATCCTGGCAAGCCAAAAATGTGGTCTCCATGCAGGTGAGTAATAAAGATTTTGCTGACCTTACGTGGTCGAATTGTGGTTTCCAGAATACGATTTTGCGTTCCTTCTCCACAGTCAAATAGCCAAACTTCGTTAATCTCGTCCAAGAGTTTCAGGGCGAGACTTGAAACGTTGCGGGCTTTAGAGGGCTGACCAGCCCCCGTTCCTAAAAATTGAATATCCATTCGATACTTTCTAATTAATCAATATATAACATGGCTGTGCGGTTTTCCGATCGGAAATAGCGCTTGCCAGAAAAAACAGCAGCTTCTTGCAGTAAATCCTCTTGGCTGTAGCCTTTGAGACGTTTGCGACCATCAGCCAAGTTTTCCAAATCCGTCAAAGCTGTGAGACTCTCTACACTAACAACTTCCTCATCTCCGACAGCCTTCATGTAAATCTTGCCAGACTCCTCAAAGACTAGCTGATGGGGGAAAATTTGCGCAATCTCAAAGAGTAAGTCATCCGAGATTTTCTCCTCATTTTCAGAGAAAATCCGACCAAGATCCTCACTCTCATAACAAAAACCAAAGGATTTACCAGACAGATTAAGTCGAATAAAAGGCTTATTTTCTAGGGTGAAACTTGGCTCAGTATTGTAAAGATTCAGTTCCTGACTGAGTTCCGCAAAATAATCCGTCGCAGCCTCAGGACTCTTTTTCTGGTAGAGTTCTGCAAAGTAAGCATTGACCACGCTAGGTGGAGGAGTGATCAGTGCCAACTGCTCTTGATTTGTTTTACCAGCTAGAAGTTGATCTAGATAGACCTTGTCCAGACTAGTATAGCCCCCATATTTTAGAGCTAATGTTTTGATATCAGTCATAAAATTCTTCTAACCTCCATTTATTTTTCTCGGAAATGTAGCCTCTAATCACTTCGCCATCATCTTGATAATCGCGTTCTTCCAGAATCGCAACACTTTCTAAATCATGAATCTTGTAGGATTTTGAAAAAGGCACGCGCAGGGTAAAAGATTCAAAAATATCCTTGATTTTCTCTAAAAACAAAGCCTGCAAATTTTCACGACTATCCTCAGACTTGGCAGAAATGAGGGCATAAGGCGTTTGAGTCGGCGTGAAATCCTCCACCAAATCCGCTTTATTATAAAGAGTCAGGCGAGGAATATCCTCCATATCCAAGTCTTTCATGATAGACAAGACTGTTTTTTCATGCTCTTCGTGGTAAGGATTGCTGGCATCGATAACATGAACCAGAAGGTCCACATGCTTGCTTTCTTCCAAGGTCGACTTAAAACTGGACACCAACTCTGTCGGCAAATCTTGGATAAAGCCCACGGTATCTGTCAAAGTTACTTGAAGATTGCCCCCTAGATGAATACTCTTAGTCGTCGCATCCAGAGTCGCAAAGAGCTCGTCAGCCTCATACTGAGTCTTACTGGTCAAGGTGTTCATGATAGTTGACTTCCCAGCATTGGTATAACCAATCAAACCAATCTTAACGGTGCTGGACTCCAGACGTTTTTCTCTGACAGTCGCCCGATTTTTCTCAACCACCTTGAGCTGACGCTCTATATCCGTGATTTGATTGCGAACGCTACGACGGTTCAACTCCAGCTGGCTTTCACCAGGTCCACGGGAACCAATTCCCCCTGCCTGACGGCTGAGCATAATCCCCTGACCAACCAGACGAGGCAAGAGATACTTGAGCTGGGCTAGGTGGACTTGGAGCTTCCCTTCATGGCTTCGAGCCCGCATGGCAAAGATATCCAAAATCAACTGCATACGGTCAATGACCTTAACACCGAGAACTTCTTCTAGATTGACATTTTGTCGTGGGGTCAGACGGTTGTTGACAATGACAGTGGTGATTTCTTCTGCATCCACCATAAGTGCAATCTCTTCCAACTTACCAGAGCCGACGAAGGTCTTGGAATCATACTTTTCACGTTTTTGTCTGTAGCTATCGACTACGACTGCCCCAGCCGTTTTCGCTAAACTGGCCAATTCTTCCATGGAGAGGTCAAAATTGTCCATGCCCTGCAATTCCACACCAATCAGCAGAACTCGCTCCTCTTTTTTCTCCGTTTCAATCATCTAAAAACTCCTCTATCTGGTTTAAAATGCGGTCTTGCACACCAGCTTCTCCAATCTGATAAAAGGTCACCTGCATGCGATTACGGAACCAGGTTAACTGACGCTTGGCAAAACGACGGGTCGCCTGTTTGAGACTCTCACTGGCTTCCTCCAAGGTCTGCTCTCCACGGAAATATGGAAAGAGTTCCTTATAGCCAATTCCTTTAGCCGCCTGCACATTAGGGTAATGGTCAAAAAGCCACTTGGCCTCATCCCAAAGCCCAGCCTCAAACATCAAATCCACTCGGTGGTTGATGCGCTCATAAAGTTTACTACGTTCATCATCCAAGCAGATAATCAGCGGTTCATATAGACTCTCTTGATTTTCCAAATCCTGACCAAAATGAGCAATTTCCAAGGCACGCATCGCACGACGACGATTAAACTGGGGAATCTCAAGACCTGCTTGCGCCACCAGATGAGCTAATTCCTCATCTGAATAGGGCTCCAAACTAGCTCGATAGGCCAAAATCTCCTCATGGGGAGTCTCCCCACCCAGGTGATAACCTTCTAGCAAGCTCTGGATATAAAGCCCAGTCCCACCGGCTATAATGGCTAGCTTGCCACGGCTGTGAATATCCTCAATAGCCATCTTAGCTTCTGAAACAAAATCAAAAGCCGAGTAAGACTCGGTTACCTCTCTAACATCGATTAAATGATGGGGAACAGCTGACTGCTCTTCTGGACTAGCCTTAGCCGTCCCAATATCAAGTTCTCGATAGACTTGCTGGCTATCTCCACTAACCACTTCGCCATTAAAACGCTTGGCCACTTCAATGGCAAGGGCTGTTTTTCCAACAGCAGTCGGTCCAACAATCACAATTATTTTTGTTTTCATCTTTTTTCCTTGAAAAATTCCCATTTTTTCGTTACTATTATTATAACACAAAAAGGTCAGTCAGAAAAATGTGACCTCTTGAGGGGGCTGGCTGATTAAGAAGATAAAGGAGGAAGACTCATGGCTAAAGGATTCGCTAAAGGTCTTGTAACAGGTGTCGCAGGAACTGTTGCTGCCGTTGCAGGTGCAGTATACGCATTTAAAAAGAAAGTAATCGAACCAGAAGAGCAAAAAGCAGCTTTCATCGAAGAAAACCGTAAAAAAGCAGCTCGCCGTCGCGTATCACGTTAAGAAACAAAAGAAGTTGGGATTCATTGTCTCAACTTCTTTTTCTATTCTTTTATACTCAATGAAAA